>JBCCIM010000145.1 GCA_039111535.1 Bacteroidota bacterium
GATAAATAAATTTTTCTGAACACCCCTGGTTCGGTATTCGATATTCCCACCCCTTCACAGCCGCATAAATGCGCGAAAATACGCCACACCTAAAGTAACAACTCTTTTTTGTAAGCCGATCCTTAAGTCTCCTCTGGTGGCTCCGATACAGAATGCAGAGCTAAAATTCTCTACGCCAGAACTTTATATGTTAAACCATTCCAGAAATAACCATGGGAGCATTTGGAGATCTTGCTCGAATTAACACCAACGTCCAGTCATTGGATGCCTTGAATCGCCTTTACAGGACCAACGGTTCATTGGGAATGCGGCAGCTACGTCTTTCGACAGGCAGCCGGATTAACCGAGCAGAAGACGATTCAGCAGGGTATTCGATTTCAAGAAAGCTTGAATCACGGTTACGTGGCCAGGCACAAGCACTCGCAAACATTGGTGATGCAAAGAGCATGCTAAACGTTGCTGAAGGAAGCCTTAATACAATTATGGACATCCTCGGCACAATGAAGGAAAAGATTATCCAGGGTGGCAATGACACACTGGGTAGCGAAGAGCGAACACTTATCAAGTCTCAGCTCAACGCACTGTCTACAGAGATCAATTCGATTATCAGTAGCACCCTTTTCATCAGCAGAAGCATCTTTACATCGTCTGCTTTGACGTTTATGGTAGGTCCTTCGAGTAACAACCTATTTACCGTTTCAGTTGGTGCGCTCGACGCTTCGAGCCTCGGAGTTGCATCAACAAGTCTGAACGTTTCATCCGCGGCTTCGGCAACGTCGTCACTGGGTGGGATAGATCGGTCGATCCAAACCATAGCCAGCCTGATGGCCGGCCTCGGAAATGCTCAGAAAGCTTTGTCTTTCAGAGAGGAAAATGTATCAACCCAGATCATCAGCAATGAATCAGCCAGAAGTCGAATTGCGGACGCCGATTTTGCCAAGGAGCAAATGGAAATCGCTAAGCTGCAGATCCTGCAGCAAACAGGGATTAGTGCGCTTGTCAATTCAAACCTGGCGCCCCAGGCAATCCTCGCACTCCTCCAGTAGGCAGCGAGTACGGGAATCAGCCTTACCTGATGTACTTAACCCTTTAAAACATAAAAGGCAGCACGCAAACGAATCTCGCAATGACCGTTGCGTGCTGCCACAGGCGGATAGTCCGCCGAGAAGATGAGTCCGGTTAGTGCTCGCACCACTTCCCAGACTCCTAACTCCTCAGCCAATAACCAACACAATCGGAGGAAGGATCATGGCATTCGGAGATTTAACACGCGTAAACACCAACATCCAGTCGATGCAATCGCTGTTAGAGTTGCAAAAATCTAACGCGGACCTAGGCTCGCGTCAGTTGCGCCTCGCAACGGGACGTCGCATAAATCGTGCCGAGGATGATTCAGCTGGTTTTTCCATCTCTATGAAACTCGAGTCTCGGGTTCGTGGACAGGCTCAGGCCCTTGCCAACATCGGTGATGCAAAGGCAATGTTGAGCGTCGCGGAGGGGGGCCTGACAACGATTCAGGAAATCCTCTTCACGATGAAAGAGAAGGTGATTCAGGGTGCAAACGACACGCTGGGCAGCTTCGAGCGTCGCCTCGTCGACAACCAGTTGAACGCACTCTCTACAGAGATCAATTCCATTATCAGCAGCTCTACGTTTAACGGCGTAACTGTGTTCTCATCTGGTGCTTTCAGCTTCCAGGTAGGCGCTTCTGATTCGGATACATTCGCAGTAACTGTTGGTGCCATTTCTACGGGCGCCCTCAGCGTAGGCTCAACCAGCCTGGACGTTTCGTCCTCTACTGCGGCGAATAATTCTCTTACGAACATCGACACCGCGATCAATACGATTGCCAGCACCCTGGGTACCCTTGGTGATAACCAGAAAGCTCTTACCTTCAAGGAAGAGAATCTGAACATCAACATGATCAACCAGGATGCAGCACGCAGCCGTATTCTCGACGCTGACTTTGCGAAAGAGCAGATCGAGATCGTTAAACTGCAGATCTTGCAGCAGACGGGTGTTGCGGCTATTTCACAGGCCAATCTCGCTCCACAGGTCGTACTGTCACTGCTCTAAACAAGCAGCGGACGTCCCTCTGGAACGGTTCTGGCGTACATGTTTTCATGGAAGGGGCGACCTGAAAAGCATAAAACCGCTCTCTGGATATTCCGGAGAGCGGTTTTTTTGTGGTGTTTGCGGCGGGTCGGACGTGCCGGCCGAGGGAATAATGTGCCCCTTTTTACGGGGCACGCACGCAGGTCAGGTATCCCTCATGAGGCGGTAGCCAGTTCATTTTCTGCATGCACAAAAGCAGCCTGCAGATGTGCGATATACTCTTTGACTTTTTCAGTGTCTGTCTCACCAGAAGCCAGCATGTCATCAAATATCTTTGCATGCTCGTTCATTCCTACCCCCCGGCATGCCCGGGCCAGGTGTTCAATCAATATGGGCGGATTGATCACAAACCGGATGTGACTGTCAGCACCATCATTGACGTTGTACGCCTGCAGCAACATCAACATGCCTTCCTGGATCGACCTGCTGCGCAGCAGCGCTACACCTGTGAGATAGTATCCCACGGGCTCTTTCGGATTGATCCGCAGCATTTCGTTGCAGTGGATAAGGGTTTGCGGCATGTCGTTTAACCTGAGACTGGTCTGCGCACCCAGCAAGCGGGTGTAAAACGCATTTTCCATCGTCAGGTTATCATAGTTGATTGTATTGAAGAGCTCAGCAGCCTCCTCGTTGCGGCGCATGATGTAATAGATGAGCCCCAGTTGGTATGCGTAGTACGCGCGGTATACTTCATCACGGGGGTTTTCGTACTCGTATTTCAGCAGATCGATGCGGGTCTGGTACTTCTTAACCATCTCCTCTTCAGACAACGCATAGCCGGTATGCACAATCTGTGCATCGAGCCTTACCACGTGCCGGCCCGTTTTCTCGGCATGGGCCATAATTGACTCCATCACCTGGTTATGCACACTGCCGTGGTACCTGATATCAGGATCATTACGCAGGATCCGTTCCTGCCAGAAAAGATCAGCGCTTACCACATTGCTATCACCCAGCAAGTTCTTTACAGGCAACAACAGCGCAGCTATATCCAGCAGGCCCAGGCTGTTTCGAATACGTTTCCAGGCCTCCGGATCTTCGATGTACTCGTCGCCATCCAAAATCAAAATGTAGTCGCACGTTGCATGAGCGAGGCTGTGATTGCGCGCAACAGCAAACGACCCCGGCCACTCGATTTCATCCAGTACATCAGCATATTGCCGTGCAATCTCGAGGGTTCGGTCTGTAGATCCTGTATCAACTACAACAATTTGATCTACATGAGGCCGTGCCAGAGACAGACATTTTTAGAGGTTGTCTTCCTCATTCTTAACGATCATACAAAGCGATAACGTAGGCGCTTTAGGACCATTGTGTGGCTCTTTTGATTGTTCTAACATCGCAGGTGTTTTTGAAAGCGTTACTAAAGTTGCCAGATTTAAGCACAGTGTGGCGCCTAACGGCTTTCGACGTTTAGAGATAAAGTGGTGCTAGGAAGCGCGTGCCGTGCTCATTTCACGTGTATGCTCGAGAGCAGCCTGATAAAAACGCTCGGCAGCAGATTCCTGATCGAAGGTGCGGCAAGCTTCAGCAGCCATGTAATACACCTGTGCACGATCTACATCGAAATCACCTGGCTCAACATCTTCATGGACACCGTCGATAAGCTCAGCAGCATAAATCAGCATCTCAGCTGCTGTACGAAAGTGGCCCTGGGCCCACATGGCCTGGCCGGCAAGGTGATGAATAAGGGGCTCATTCGAAGCCAGATCCAATGCTGCGTCTGCGTGATACAGCGCATCGTTGTAGCGCTCCTGCAGAATGCACAACTGCAACGCCAGTACACGAGCAGCCAGGGCATCATCCGGCTCGATTTCGTGCAGGGCCTCATAATCCAGAGATTCAAACAGGGTTTTTGCTTCCTCTAAATCTCCTGCTTCGAGGGTCTGCTGCGCCTGCTCAAATGCTCGGAGAACATCGTTTTCACGATCTTCCATGTCGTTCACCTTTTAAGTCAAAAGTTTGATTTTAATTCGCCCGTTAACCCGGGGCGCCCTGCCTGTCAGGAGACAGGATCAGGCATGCAGCATCCAGGAATGCCTAAAGCGTACCAAATCAAATGCGCCAGCATTATAACCTGACCCTCCCCACTGTCCACACCTAAAAGGATGCCTGTTTATGAACTACAGAAGGCATTTAAGGACGCCGTGATATAGACGATAGCATACACAGCGGTCGAGGCGCAGAATGCGTATTTAGAGTGGAAAAGCCGACCATGCATGGAAAATAGTTCCGAGCAAACCCGGCTTTCGGTTTGACCCTTTGCGTACGCACTTCTCCCGAAGCATTGACCTCAATCATCATCCATCATTAACGGCTATGTTTACAAACCAAGCTGCACAACAATATCAGCGTCAGGACGTGCTTTCTGCCTCTCCTTCTCAGCTGGTAACCAAACTCTATGACCTGGCTATTCGCGCTTGCAACAGCGAGGATCGCATCAAACTCAGAAAAGTCCTGATTGAGCTCATCTCATCCCTCAACTTCGAGGAAGGAGGTGACATAGCAATCCGACTTTCACAGATTTATGAGTTCTGTATGCGAGAAAGCGTATCAGGCGACTTGAACCAGATTACAGAAATGCTTAGCGATCTACGCGACACGTGGAAAGAAAGCATCCAGGTAGCCCAGCCTGCCTAGTTCAATGTCCAATAGCCCACATCTCCTTTCACCCCAATTTCTCGTTCACCGCAGGTATGATCTGCATTGTTCTTTGTGATACAACATACACCTCTGAACATTCAATGCCTCCGTGCCCCGGTTGCATGCCTGTATTTCCCAATTGACGAGATAAACCTAAACCCCTATACATCATGTTACTTGGTTCTTCTGCATCCGCTTTTAGAGAAAGCGATCCGTATGAAATCCTGATCCAGCAATTGCTGATCGTGGAAAGCCAGCCTCGTGTGACACTGGAGGACAGCAAGTTCAATCTTGAGCGCGACAAAAGTGTCTTGAATGACCTGGACAGTAGAGTATCTGCACTGGATTCTATTCTGGATTCGTTTCTTGATCCGCTTACACATCCGTTTAACAGCCGAACTGTTAACCTGAGCGACACAACAGGCTTTAGCGCCAAAGCATCAGACGATGCCGTTTTTGGCTCGCACTCTATACAGGTCGATCGCCTCGCATCTACAGATACCCGGCTTTCAGACCGCTACACAGCGGCCAACACGGATATCGTGACAGCCCTTGGCACCGGCACCAAGTCGTTCAGCATCAGTGTTTCCAATCCTACAGATGCCGACCCGGATAACCGTGAAACCATTGCTGTTTCGGTAGACATTTCCAACAGCGATGACGAAACTGTGCTGCAGGAAGTAGCTTCTGCTATCAATGCCGCGATGAACAGCGCTTACGACGCTGAAACCATCGAAGGTGACAGCCGCGCTACCGCTTCGGTTGTTAAAGAGACCTCAGATTCAGCAAGGATCTCAATCCGCGCCGGCGATACCGGTTATACCAGCCGGATTAACTTCGAGTCGGATACCGATGGCCTCCTCTCATACCTCGGCGTAAGCAATGCAAGCGTGGTTTCGGGCGCCAGTGGTGGCCAGGCTGCTTTTGTTGGCACCAGCGAAGACACCTCGGATCTCACAAGCCAATTCGACCTCAATGGCCTGACCTTATACAGAAACTCCAATTCTGTTAACGATGCCATTACTGGCGTAACCCTTACGCTCAACGAAACCATGACGTCGCCGATAGATTTCAGCGTCGTTTCTGATTCGAGCAGCATCGAGGCAGATGTCCAGGACTTCATTGACAAATACAACGACATCCTCAGCCACATCAAAACCCGGGCTGTGATTGATGGCGAAACAGGCGAGCGCGGTACGTTTGCCGGCGACACAACGTTCACCTCGCTACGCTTCAACATGCGTACTGACGTGATCCAGGAAGTCAGCGGACAGCCTAATGATGCGCCATCCCAAATTACCGATATCGGGATCGAGGTAAGCTCTGATGGCTCTTTACGGCTCGACGATGCAGATGCCCTGATTCAGGCTATTGAAGCTGACCCAGAGAATGTGCGCACACTTTTTGCAGGTACCGATGGCGTTGCCACGCGACTTAGCAACCGCATTTCCGATTATCTTGGCTTTGGCGGATTTATCCAGTCTCGCGAAGAGAATATCGATACACGCATCCGTACGCTGGATGGCCGTATTACACGCTTCGACGAAAGCCTCTCCCGCAGAGAGGAACAACTTAGAGGCGAATTTGCCCGGTTGCAGGAAGCGATTACCTTATTTGAAGGTCAGCAGGCAAGCCTTTTCGCATTCGGTTAATAGTACACGCACTGGTTTCTAAATTTCTTACAAACCAGTTCCGCCTACATACTGAAGAGGCTACACGGGCAACCCGTTCTTCTCTTTCTCAAAAGACCATAGATCACCAGTTGATCTGTGGTCTTTGCATTTCAGCCGGCCAGACTTGCACGCGCAGCACACCGGCAAATTGCCACACAAATTCCGGCAATCGAAACCAGCCAATCTAAACCAGCCAATCAACCTGTTATGGACAATACGCTCAAAGCCCTGTATGACCTGGGCGAAAAAATGCAGGAAGCCCTCGACGCAGACGATCTTGGTGCTTTTTACAAACTGGTCGACCAACGCGAAAATATAGTAAAGCAACTGCGGCCTGAAAAAGAAAAGGGGCTTTCGCCGGAAGATACAGCGACCCTTGAGACACAATTTCACGCCATCATGGGCGCGCTTAACAGCAAAGAGATGCAAATGATAGAGCAGCTGCAGCAACTCGACAAATTCAGAAAAGCCGACCGATCATATAACACGTCAGCGCAGCATCGCAGGTTCATTAACGACAAGCTTACCGGCTAGCCTGCTTTACGCAATAATTACCCCTGCAAAGGGCCTCCATGGGCCGGCCGGTAAAAGCAACTCCTTAATGCAGTGGCTGTTTACGCACCAATCAGGTCTTCATAGTATCTGGAAAGACGCAGCACCAATAAGCCAATAGATGATCTCCTTCCTATTAGTTCGGCATATATTGTGCACACTCACCAGTAAATCATGATTCGTGTTTGCAAAAACACATTTTGTATCATTTAAGCCTTGCATCAGGAACACCAGGCAGGAAAGATCATCCCAATGTTGGCAACTCTTGCCCCGGTTTCTGTTTTAAGTGCACGACAAAAAAGCCGATACCTAGCCTGTTTTTGCGCCAGCACCTAATTAAGCGATTTCATAACAGTTCCATGAATATAGGTGACATTACCAACGGCAGCCTCTCGACCTCGAAGCACCTGAAAAGCCGTAACCTTGAATCTGTCAATGGTCCGGATACGCGCATCGCGCCGCGAACCGACCTGCCAGAAGAGCGCCAGGAGCCGCGCGACAGTGTGGCTATCTCTGAGGAAGCACGCCGTGCCCTGGCGGAAAATCAGAAAAAGCTTCAGGAGCTGGAAAAAGCCCGCGAAGCGCTTGATGAGATTCCGCAGCTCAGCGCTGAACGCAAGCGACAAATTCAGGAAAGAATAGACGCTGCGTATTATTCCAAACCTGAGATTCTGGACAAAATTGCATCCCGGATTGCACGGGATATCGGGGACTTCAAACGCTAGTCGTCCTGATACATACCAACATTACAGCAAAAGGGCCGGCGATATCGTCGGCCCTTTTTAATACCCCTAACTGCTGACACTGCGCACGTTTTACCCACCTCGTTCCTACAAAAGATATCCCCCCACCCAGTACACCCACTCCCCACTCCTCACCCTTTACTCCTCACTCTTTACTCCTCACCCCTTACTCCTAAAACCCCAACACAAAACAAAAGCAGACAACTCCACTAGCGGAATTGCCTGCTTAATATCGAAGCTAAAGTAAACGGGGAAGCTGCGCCTAGTTCAGCAGTCCGGTATCCCTGTATCGGCGCAACTTGTTGCGGATTGTCCGCGCGCTTATGCCAAGCTTTTCAGCTGCGCGCTGCTGGTTGTTGTTTGTATCAGCCAACGCTTTCATAATCATCACCCGTTCCATATCATCGATGGTCTGGGGTATACGCTTGCCACTTACAACATCCCCGTCACCGCCAGGCTCAGCATCATTAAAGAAGTCGTTGAAAACATCCTCCACTTCAATGATCTCGCGGTCTGCTGACAGGATAACACCCCGATGAATTACGTTCTCGAGTTGCCGCACGTTACCTGGCCAAGGAAAATCGGCCAGTTTGGCAGCCAGATCGGCACCAATACGTTTTTCAGGCAATTCGTAGAGCGTTGTGTATTTGTTCACAAAGTGCTTCACCAGCTGCGGCACATCGGAGAGCCGATCGCGCAGCGCCGGCACCGAAAGCGGAAAGACCGAGAGGCGATGAAAAAGGTCTTCTCTGAAAATACCTTCCTGAATGGCTTCATTCAGATTACGGTTACTGGTCGCAATGACGCGAACATCGACCTTCTTAACATCTGATGAACCAATTTTTTGAAACTCGCTTTCCTGGAGGACACGCAACAGTTTCGCCTGTACAACCAGATCAATTTCTGTAATCTCATCCAACAACAGCGTGCCATTGTTAGCAACCTCAAATGCACCGGTCATGTCATCGATTGCACCCGTAAAAGCGCCCTTCCGGTGTCCAAAGAGGTGACTCTCTACCAGTTCTTTGGGCAGGTTTGCACAGTTCAGGGTTATGTAAGGCCCATTTGCACGGTCGCTCATCTGGTGAATGAGCTTGGCAAGGATCTCCTTACCAGTCCCGCTTTCACCTTGAATAAAAACGGGTGCCTTGTTTTTGCTTACCCTGGGCAAGAGCTGCTTGAGCTTCTTGATGCGTGGATGCTCACCAACATACGTCACCGTTGTTTGGCCACGCGCTTTGTTCTTCCGGGATCGAGGATGTGCGACGAGCGGCATTTCCTCTTCTTTCGTTGCCAGGCATTTTTGAACCCGCTCAACAAGCTCCGTTGTAGAGAAGGGCTTCGGGATGTAATCAATCGCGCCGTTTTTCATCGAACGCACCGCATGTTGCACATTGGAGTGCGCGGTTATCATGATGACCTTAATACCCGGGTGCTCCTTGCGGATGTATGACAACAATTCGAGCCCATCCATATCGGGCATCACGAAGTCAGTTACTACAAGATTGTAAGCTGTTTTCTTAAGGGCTTCAATCGCCTGTGTTGCATCCGAGCAACACGTCACTTTCATCCCGTGACGCGCAAAGAGCCGCTCAAACAATCCGTGTAGTAAATGCTCATCATCAACGAAAAGAATTTGTGCCTTTTGCTCCATTAAATAATACAGTGAGCTAGAGAGTTATGGGGACAACCACGGTACGCGTGAACCAGATATAAATAGAGGTATTTGTATCGAAGAAGGGCCTAACCAACTGGTCCAGAGATGTACGTGTCGAAATGCATACTGCCAGATGCTCAAATCTTATACCAACAGACCAACCACACATCCAGCTTTGTTCAAGATCAGGCGCCTTCTTACTGAGGAAGCCTTGTTGTGTTCTGACTTTTTATTTAAGAAAGTTGGCAATATGGCCGAAAACTGAAGATCTGGATCTTACAAAAAAAATAAGCCCTTTTTTATCCAACCACTCCCCTGTCCGCTTGCGATATTTTGCCGGCTATGATCCCGCGCGATCCTTTCGGCAATTATTTCCCTGAACCGTTTCTTTTTCCTATCAATCCAGCTTTTTTTCAGCTCAGCTTAACCCCGCTCCAAAACAGCCGATATTTATCTTCCATTCTCTACACAAATAGCCCTGCGGCCTTTTTTTGAGCTATTTGGACCACTCTCTCTTGTTAAAGCCAGCCTCCCCCCGTAACACGCGATTCGCCAGAAAACCATTTATCGCGGGGTTTGAATGTTTTACATCTGCCACACAAACACACTCTTTTTGTGGTGGCACGAAGGTTGAAACTGCCTGAGATCGCAATCTATAATGCGGAAACTCAAGCAACAACATGATTGAAACAGAACGAATAACTTTGCTTGGCAACGCACTCAAAGCCTACAACTGGCGGTTGAAAGCGTTGACCAGCAACCTGGCGAACATGGATACCCCTGGGTACCAGCGCATGTCCGTCAAGTTTGAAGAGACGCTGCAGGAAGTACGGCATGCTGTACCTGGCCTGCGCCACTCTACTGAAATCCAGCCGCGCATGAAAGTCGGCGAAACAGGACCAGTGCTTGAAGACGAACTCATGAATCTGGCCGATACCCAGATGCGCACGCAGTTCAGCACCAAGACACTACACGATCATTTCCAGATGCTCCGCACAAGTATCACGGGCCGGCAGTAATTTTTCATCTCTATAATCTCTGGTTATGTTAATCAATAAACACACATTCTCAGCTTACCAGACGGTAGCACGCGGACTCGAGGCGCAACGGATTGCGATCAGTACGACTACGGAGAACATCGCCAACGCCTCTACTACGCGAACGGCCGATGGCTCACCTTACGCCCTCAAACGCAGCCTGCACGAAGTACCCGATGCACGCTACAAACGCTTTGAAAACATCCTCAACCAGATGCAAAGCGACATGGACGTAAGCAACAATCGACATTTTGAAGGCACTTCCCTGCGCCGGCGACTTTCAGGTAGCGAAATGGGCCCCCTGACAACGGTTGAGTCTAATCAGAACTTCCGGACGGAATACGACCCTTCTCATCCACATTCAGATGAGAACGGATACGTTCAATATCCAGATATCAATGTTGTCGAGGAAATGGCGCGGCTTATTTCAGCCAACCGTATTTACGAAGCCAACCTCTCAGCTTTTCAGACAGCCAAGGAAATGACCAAAAAGACACTGGAAATCTGATCCAGTTTTTTCTCTTTCCAAGCAAGCAATACGTCAAACGTAATTTAGTATCGCCCTTTTTACTATGAGCAATACGATTAATCCTCTCGGCGCTTCCAGATCAAATCTTTCGCGCTCCGTTCAACCCTCTGACATAGACGAAGACGGTGGCCGCCAGGACGCCAAACGGGTTGACCTGCCTCACGCAGGCACGCAAGCGAATAAAGATGCGGCAGACCAGGCCAGCGCCCGGGACGCGGTAAACAAGGCCCTTACCCATGAGCCGGCCAATGTCGCAGACCCTGGCGCACGCACAGCCGCCAGATTTGGCTCAACACTGGAAGGCGCCATCGACCGCGTAAAGGGCAATGACGTAAATCAGCAACAGGTGCTCGATGGGCTCTCAGCTGACGAACAGCAACTGATCTACAGATACTTCCCAGCTTCTCCCAGTCTCGAACTCAGGCTCTACAAGCCCGACATGTCGACCGACAAAGTTGACCCGGGCTCTGTTGGCTCACGGGTTGACCTGCGAGGCTAAACCAAGTTTACACATCACACCCGACATGACTATTACAGATATACAGCAACTCCAGGTAACCAATCTGCTGCAACTCGATGACCGGGATGCACTACCCCAGATTCAGTACCCTGACGCACCCGGCGCTGAGCCATTCCGCAATGCCTTTACGTTTGCCATCGATCAGGTAGACCAGGCGCAGTCTGTAGCCAGCAACCAGGTGGAGTCGTTCATTGCCGGCGAGCAGGAAAACCTGCACGAAGTAATGATTAAGCTCAATCAGGCAAAAACCTCATTTCAGCTCATGGTTGAAGTACGCAACAAAATGATGGAAGCGTATCAGGAGCTGTTCCGCATGCAGGTTTAGTAACCGGTTTGCCTACACAAACCTAACACATCTTTACAGCAGCAAATACTGGTTATCGATAGCCAGTATTTGCTGCACACGTACACAACCTCAGTGTACACCCTAACACAGCACATCAACGATCACGCGTAGATCAAGTCGAACGTGGAATGGAGAACTTTTTAGAAAATCTGAAGGCATTTTTTAGCCGGCTGTCAATGCAGCAACGGCTGGGTATCGGGCTTGTTGTCGGCGTTGCGCTCATTTGTCTGGTCAGTATCGGATATTGGGCCCAACAAACCGAATACAGCTTGCTGTTTGGTAATCTCTCAGAATCTTCAGCAAGCCAGGTGGTAGAAACCCTTGCTGCAGAGAACATTGATTACCAGTTAAAGGAAGGCGGGACAACCATTTATGTCCCCAGTGATAAAGTGTATGACCTGAGACTGCGTTTTGCTGGCGAAGGCATGGTATCCGACGGTTCTTCCGGGTATGAAATCTTCGACCAAAACACCCTGGGCATGACCGATTTCATGCAGAAACTGAACTTGCGGCGCGCCCTCGAAGGCGAACTTGCACGTACCATTTCGAATATTACCCAGGTTGACGCAGCGCGTGTCCACCTCGTCATTCCCGAGCGGTCTCCGTTTCGGGAAACACAGACAGAGGCCTCAGCATCAGTTGTACTCGATCTGAACTCAGGGTCGCGGCTTTCGCTTGGCCATATCGAAGGTATGATTGCCCTCGTATCGGGCGCAGTAGAAGGCTTGGGACCGGCAGATGTAAACATTCTCGATACAGACGGCAACATGCTCTCTGACCCGGATGCCGGCGACTCAGACGCACGCCTGACCTCCAACCAGCTCCGGCTGCAAGCAGAAAAGGAAGGCCACCTGGCTGAAAAAGCACAGTCTTTACTCGACCAGATGCTTGGTAGCGGAAATTCTGTTATCCGGGTTAACCTCGAACTCGACTTTTCGCGGTCGATCAAGGAAAGCAACACCATCGACCCAGAAAGCCAAACAGTGATCGCTGAAGAGCGGCTACAGGAAGAAGGTGATGCAGACAATGCCAGTTCTTCGGTGCGCAATTACGAAGTAAGCCGCTCCGTTCAAACAGTCGAAAAGTCTGTTGGTGATATTTCATACCTGTCGGTCTCTGTTATCCTGGATTACAAAGAGGATCCGGATGCTGCTGCTGAGGCTGGTACGTCGTACATCCCCTATCCCGAAGAGGAGGTCACGAAAATTGAAAACCTGGTTAAAGAATCTGTTGGCTGGCGAGCGGACCGCGGTGACGGCTTTGCAATCAGTCAGTTGATGTTTGATACATCTACAGAAGACGTAATGACAGCCCAGTTTGCCACGCAGCAACGACGAGAACAGACGGAAATGTTTATCCGCTATGGCCTGATGATTCTGGCACTCGGCCTGGCCGGCTGGTTGATCAAATCTGCAATGCAGAAAGCAAAAGAAACCGTTGCGCAGCCACCAGCAGGATCGCCACGCATGATTGAAGGCCGGCTGCAAGTTAACGAGTCAGGTGAGCTTACGAGCAATGCGCCGCAGCTTATTGCCGGCCCCAATGGCACGATGATCCCGGCGCCACAAGGCCAGGAGGGCGAAGATCTGATTCTGCTCGACGATTTCTATACGAGCAAACTCTCCCCCGAAGCCAAGGCAAAACTGAAAGCCAAGCAAAAAATGCTGGAAGAAATGAAGCAGTCTATTATGGCAGATCCGCAGGAAGCTGCAGATTTGATCAGAAGCTGGCTAGCTGCTGACGACATCGAGGAGCCAGAGGAAGAAGAAACTGAAGCTGCTCTCTAGAACGGTTTTAAACTAAATAATGATTATGGCTGCTGTAGCAGAGAAGGAACTCAAAGACGAAAAAATCGACGCCGCTGAAGGCGAAACAGATGGGAATGCCGAAGCTTCTGCAATGACAGAAGAAGAGGTAAAGGAAGCGCTAAACAAGCTTACCGGCGCTGAAAAGTCGGCTATTTTCCTGATAGCAATCGGATCCAAATCAGCCAGTGCCATTTTGCGGTGCATGGATGATGACGAGGTGGAAACCATCTCAGTCCAGATAGCAAGCATGCGCAACATGCGCAGTGAAATAGTTGAAGCGGTAATTCTCGAATTCCGCGACCTCGGCTGGGCAGCCAACTTTATGGCCCAGGGCGGCGTTGCGTACGCCAGAACTGCCCTTGCAGAAGCACTAGGGCCACGCCGCGCAGAAGAAATCATGATGCGCGTTGAAGCGGCCATGGAAGTGTCGGCATTCCACCTGTTGCAAACAGTGGAAACGAGTCAATTGATCAGCTTCCTGCAGAATGAGCACCCGCAGACAGCAGCGCTCATCCTTGCACACCTCAACCCGAGAAAATCAGCTGAGGTTATTGCCAATCTGGACCAGGAAATCCAGAACGAAATAATCTACCGGTTGTGTACGATGGGCAAAACTTCGCCGGCACTGCTCAATGATATCGAGGAAGTGATTCGGCAGCAAGTAGGCACCCTCTTTGGTGGCGAACTCAGCGCAGCCGGCGGTATTGAGTCTGTTGCGATGATTCTCAACCTGACAAGCAAAACTGCAGAAAAAGCAATCCTCGAATCACTCGCAAAGCGGGATTCCGAGATTGCCATTTCAGTCAAGAACCTCATGTTTGTCTTTGACGACCTGGTGGCCGTTTCAGACCGTGACCTGCAGCGTATTCTTGTTGAAGTTGAACAGCGCGACCTGGCCCTCGGACTTAAAGGCTCTTCTGAAGAACTCAAAGCCAAGCTGCTGGGCAACATTAGCCAGCGTGCTGCAGAGGCTATCCTGGAAGAAATTGATCTGATGGGTCCGGTACGCGTCAGCGATGTGGAAGAGGCCCAGCGAAGGATCCTGGAAATTGCACAAACGCTCGAAGAGCAGGAAGAAATCACCCTGGCTCGCGGCGGCGAAGACTCCATGATGGTATAACCTCTCACAGGATACCATTACTTCGTCTTTTTTGTAACGCCTTTTTCCCCTGGGCACTGCCCAATACTCTAATTTCATGGCAAATTATCTTCTCAAGAAAGACTCAATGGGCATTGAGCCGGCTGAGTTTGAGGACCTGAGCAATTCCAAATCACGCGTTGTACGCGCCTATAAGCACGGTAGAAAGTCAAACGAAGAAGTAACAAAACATCCGCTGGCTAAAAACCTGATTCGTCAGGGCACCGCGCGGTCTGAACCCAAACCGGTGGAAATCTTTGTATCACCGCTGTTCGACCCCAACGCCGGCCCTCAGCAGGCAGAGGAGCTTGACGAAGAGGCCCTTCGCGAAGCTGCAAAACAAGCAGAATTGAAAGCGGAGTACGACCAGGTGTGGCAGGCAAAACTGGACGCAGCCGTTGAACAGGCCCGTACAGAAGCTTACGGTCGCGGCTATGCAGAGGCTAAAGAGGCTTCTGCCCAGGAGGTCCAAAAAGAAAAAGATGCTTTTGTGGCCGCCCTGAACACATTGAAAGGGACATGGGAGAGCTTCATCAACCGCAGTGAAACTCTGCTACTGGAAATCGCGCTCGATGTGGCGCATTTTCTTGTTGATGCGCCCCTGCCCGAACGGTTATCCAAAGCTACCGAAAGCGCCTTGCTGGAAGCCCTGGAAGTGCTGTCACGCGAAGTACCGATTCGTCTGTCCCTGAATCCGGTAGATTTTCTTCGCTTGCAGGAGTCCGGCCTAACCAGTCACCTTGAAGACCAGTTTGCAACCTTGCGATGGGATCCACAACCGACACTAAAGGAAGGCAACTGGATCATCCAGACACCACGGCAGGCCATTCGCCGCGTTTCAGATGAATTGCTTGCCAGCCTGCGCGACCGGTTTGGATTGAACGAAAATACCCAACGCGATCTGGTGCCTCGCCAGAAACCAACAGCGCGCGATTCCGAAAAAATCCCGCCTGTAACCAATATTGCAGTAACCACCACCTCAATGGCAGAACAGCAGGAAATTGATCTGTCATCTCCCATGTCATTTACAACAGCTACGTCAACCGCAGCAAATACCCTGCGCCCGTTAGGCGCACCGGGTGATCAGGCATCTGATACACCAGATCCTGCAGCGCCAGAACCAAACGGGTCTGCGCCGGCCTGAGCCAGCCAGATGCGAGCGGCGGCCAGTTGACAAGCTTATCTGTCGCAACATAACCATGCATTACATACAGCACTGCCTGGAAAGTATCCGCAGTAATCCGCCGCGAACACTAAGTTTCGGCAAGGTGCAATCTGTTATCGGATTGCTCGTCGAAGCAAGCGAAGTGAACGCGGCAGTGGGTGAACTTTGTTTTATCTATGAAGGCAATGACCCACAATGCCGGCGAATCAAGGCTGAAGTTGTGGGGGTTCGTGGAAATACGTCGATTCTGATGCCCATGGAAACTACGGTCGGCCTGAAAGCCGGCTGCCTGGTAGAACGCTCGTCTATTCCCCTTACCATCCAGGTTGGTGAAGCCCTGCTCGGCCGCGTTATCGATGCCAATGGGCATCCTATTGACAACAAAGGCCCCATCCTTCTCGACAAGGTGCAGCGCGTCCACCGCGAACCGCCCTCCCCTATGGAGCGCAGCATGATTAACACCACGCTGCCAACAGGGACCAAGGCAATCGACGCATTCCTGACCCTCGGTAAAGGACAGCGTATTGGTATTTTCTCCGGCTCAGGTGTAGGCAAGAGTACCTTACTCGGCATGATCGCGAGAAATGCACAAGCGGATGTAAACGTCATCGGGCTGATTGGGGAACGTGGTCGCGAAGTCCAGGAGTTCATTGTGGACAACCTCGGCCCCGAAGGCCTCAAGCGTTCCGTCGTTGTTGCTGTGACGGGCGACCAGGCTGCAATGCACCGCGTAAAGGGTGCAAGCATTACAATGGCCATCGCAGAATTTTTCCGGGACCTTGGAAAAGATGTCCTGCTGATGATGGACTCCGTTACGCGTGTGGCAATGGCGCAACGTGAAATTGGACTTGCCATTGGTGAGCCGCCAACCACCCGTGGGTATACGCCCAGCGTTTTTGCCATGCTTCCCCGGTTACTGGAACGCGCCGGCCCGGGCGCCAAAGGAACCATCACAGGAATCTTCACCGTGCTCATCGATAACGATGACATGAATGATCCCGTTGGGGATGCTGTAAGGGGGATTTTGGACGGCCATATTGTGCTGTCCCGAAAACTAGCCCAGGCCAACCATTATCCCGCAATTGATGTTTTAGAGAGCGTTAGCAGGCTTATGCCCCGCATTAGTACGGAGGAGCAGCAAGCAATTGCACACCGGTGCCGGCGCTTGCTGGCAACGTACCGCGGCTCAGAAGATCTTATCCGAATTGGTGCTTATGAAAGCGGGACTGATCCCGAAACAGACCTCGCGATCAAAGCCAATAGCACCATAAACAACTTCCTGCAGCAAAGCATCGATGAAAAGATCACGGAAGATCCATCGAAGGTTTTGACGCAACTCTTACAAACCAGTCTCGCTTCACGGTAACGGTTACGTTACGATTTGGCGAGGCATTTGCTCTTGAACAAAATGTGATTCTAGTGACGCCGTAACGTTGACTTATCACCCGATGTCAAGAAAAAAATTTCGTTTTTCATTAGCCAGCATTCTCAAGCTCAGGCAACACCAGACCGAACAGAAAAAGCAGGACCTCGCAAAGAAAATGCGGGACCGCAAAACACAGGAACTGGAAGTTACCGAAGCCAGGGAGCATTTGGCTGATGTATCAAGTCAAGTAGATAATAAACA
>JBCCIM010000146.1 GCA_039111535.1 Bacteroidota bacterium
CAGCTTTGTGATCTATCATGGTTGTCTTAATGCCAGTCGGGTCGCTTCAACAATGCGGGCATCAGAAAGAAATATGCAGAACTTTGCCTTCTGTGCCCGTAGCCCAGCCTTTACCTGATGGGGCAAAAGCCACACTCCAATAGTTATCTGTCGACAAAGAGTTCCAGGTGTCGCCGTTGTCCTGTGAGTAATCCAATCCTTTGGGGCCGGCGGCCACGAGGGTGGGTGTGGACTGGTTGGGTACGTAGGAAATTCCGTAAACGGCACCCGTAAACGTTGTGTGTCCGGTTACTTCCCAGGTTGCGCCACCGTCAAGCGTGCGGGCTATGGAATCAGCTGTAGAATCGGGCTTGGCAATTTCGCCGCCGGCTACAACACCCTGGCTATCGTCGAGGTACGAAATAGACGCCAGGCCCGATGAGGGTGTGCCGTGGGCAACAGGTGTTTCTACAACATCCCATGACAGGCCCCGGTCGGTGCTGGTTAGCACGCGCGATTTGCCGCCGGCGCCCGTTACAATATTGACTGTGTTTTCGCCCTTTACCATTAGACAGGTGCCACTGGCGGCAAAACTGCCTTCCCCGTCCAGCGCGGGTGGGAGCACCGCTGGAGAAACGCGGGTCCAGGTGTCACCGCCATCCGAGGTCTTGATAATATAGAACGCACCTTCAAAGGAGTCGCTGAATGCGATGCCATTGTTTTCATCCCAGAAATCCATACAATCAAAAAAACCATCAGCTTCGGCATTGGTGAATTGCTGTGTCCAGCTAATGCCGGCATCGGTTGTTTTATAGATGCGAGAATCTTCTCCATTACCAATACTGAGCAGGTAAGCCGTTTGGGCATCGACGGCATGTACATCCCTGAATTGCAGTGAGTCGGCCCCGGGTACTGTGCCAATTTGCCACGTTACGCCACCATCAACGGTTCTCCCAAATGAGCCAGCCGTACCACTAATCCAGACGTTCTGATCGTCAACAACGCTGATACCAATAAACAGAACTTCACTATTGCTGGTTTGCGCAGTTGTTACGGGTATGGGCGGGGGAGGAGGAGGTGTCGGTTCAGCGCAAGCGGCAACGAGGAGTAGGCTTAAAACGAGCAGGGAGTTTCTGTATATCATGGGGTATGTGCAGATGTAGAATGAAATTCGCCCGTAATATACGGCTTTAAGGCGGATTCTAAATCTGCTGGTGAAAACCTTGCGGTCAGGACCCTGTCGATACCCATTGGTTCGACGCGTAAATAGATAATGTCACCCGATTGGTATATGGCGTATTCTCGGAAATCTTCTTCTGTAGTGGGTGCCATACCAATGGCAAGTTCGTAGTGTTGCGTTGGCTTTGTGCTCCGCCTGTAGTGGGTGAGGATTTTGAATGGGTTGAGGGTAGGCGAGGTTTGCTCTTCGAGCCAGTGTTTGATGAGCGCGACGCCGGCTTCATCGAGCATTTGCTCTTCAAGGCTTCCTTTCAATACAAACCCCTGGTAGCCATTGCTCAGGCTTTTGAGCGGCGTGCTGGATTGATTCCAGAAGACCGTGATCATCATCAGAAAACAAAGGCCGGCAATAAGGAAACGAAGGGCGTCTTTTTTTCTGTCCTCGGTATACTGAAACTTCAGATGGGCCTTTTTTCTACGTTTCTTGCGCATGCATGCGCATCCTGCAATTGGAATGCCAGCTTGTGTTCAGGGCACTGAGACGGTTGATTTGTGAATCGACTGCTCATCAAATTCATGTATTTAGAGGATGCTAGCAAAGGAGCACGCGTGCTAGTTTGGAGAAAACTGATTCTTCCAAGCTGATATAGCCGCGTTTGTCTTGTCAGGATATAACGCTGGGGTTTTAGATCACATGATGATGACCAAGCGTGCACTATTTGAACATGCAAAGCAGCATTCCAGTGCGAACACTGCTGCATCTTTGGATGCAACTGGATTCGAAATGCTCGTGCAATATCTGCATGCTGGCATTGCGCAAGGGAGTATTTCGGAGGATGCGCTTGGCTCATTTCGGAGCTTGTTGGGCCCGGCACTTTCTAGCAGTACCATGCAAGGGATAGCGTATGAAAAACCCTATGGATATGCCGGCGATTTCTGGACACTCGACCTGATTTATCAGAACCACCACAACACGTCGCCCGAGTTTTACCGATGGGATGCATTCTTTCAGAATTGTAGTGCTGTGAGAGCTGTGCGGAACAGAAAACAACTGTTTAAGCATCTTATGCTTCAGCTTGAAGCTGTTACAACGGGGGCAGTTTCGGTACTCAATCTCGCAAGCGGTCCTGGACGGGATGTACTTGAATACTTTCAATCCTCTGTACATCCACGTTGTTCGATTTGCTGCGTGGATCAGGATCAGCATGCAATCGCATATGCACAAAAGCTGTGTGGTGATTTTCGAGAGCACATCCGTTTTGAGCAATCAAATGCTTTTCGATTTAGATCTGCTGAAGCGTATCGGCTGATCTGGTCCGCTGGTCTTTTTGATTATCTCAATGACAATCAGTTTGTATTCCTGCTCAATCGATTACTGGATATGCTTGCGCCAGATGGTGAGGTGATCATCGGGAATTTTTCTCCAGCCAATCCCAGCCGCGCCTATATGGAAGTGATTGGCGACTGGCACCTTATCCATCGTTCTGCAGATCAACTTGTTCAACTGTCACAAGCGTGTAGTATTGACCCGCAGCACGTGCGCGTGCTCGCTGAGCCTGAAGGGGTAAATCTATTTCTGCATATAAAAGCGGGGGCTGGCTTTCTCGATGTTGATGCACAGTTTGGTAAAACCGTTTATCCAACCGAATCCTCCAATGTATAAGACAGAAGACCTGCTGCCGCACGGGCACTATTTGAAAGTGCTAAAGCCGGCGCTACCCGGACACGTTTTTCGGCCCAACCCTCGCAAATTGTTGAAAGCATCAGGATATCTGTTAACACTTGGCGGTTGTTACCTGCTTCTTGCTATGGATTTTACGTGGTGGATGCGCGCAGCACTGTCGATTGTGATTGCCAACTTGATGGCATGCCTCGCATTTATAGCCCATGACCTATCACACAACACCATCCTGAGGCAAGGCAAGCTTCGCTATCCTCTTGAGGTTGTGCTATGGGGGCTCAACCTGATTCCTGCAACCATGTGGATTCGTGTTCACAATCGATCGCACCATGCCCATGCAAATACGCCCCAAGATCCAGACCGCAGGTTTTTGAAAACCGAAGAGACTGTGACTACACGGATATACTCGCGCATTTTTTATCCGAGTAGAAAGGCATTCCGGTGGAATCCTGTTGTAGGAGCGCACTTTGTCCCGTATATCCTCCGAAACGTAGCCGGTGTATTCTACCCTGACAAGGCAAAACCTGAAGTGGTCCCGTACAAAGTAAAATTCTCCACACGCGAGCAAATACGCGTGACTTTTGAATTGGGTGTTATTGCCGTTATACAAGTGGTGATCTGGCACTTAAGCGGGGCGACCTGGATGAATTATATCTGGGCAGGACCAATTCCGGTTGTGCTTGTCTCTGGGATTATAATGATATACGTGTTCACCAATCACTACCTGAATCCTGTATGCGAGAGCCACGATCCTGTAGCTGGCAGTACTTCTGTTGTTGTGCCCCGTTTTTGGGATCGGCTGCATGAGAATTTTTCATACCATACCGAACACCACCTTTTTCCCAATATGGATTCAAGTCACTATCCTGCCGTAAGCGAAATGCTTGAAGAACAGTTTCCGGAACGGTATAACCGGATGCATATCGGGCGGGCCTGGCAGAAATTGTGGGAAGAGGATGAGTTTGAATAAATCGACTACCATTCGCCCTGCCGGCCAAACTTTTCCCTGGCTGCTTGCTGAAAGGCTTCGCCGGCGTCTTTCAATTGCTGAAGGATTTCCGGTGTAGACTTTCCCTGGATGTCACGCGCGGCTGGAATTACGGTATTGCACTCGTTCACATCCATGAAGACAGCTGCCTCCAGCAAGTCTGATTCTTCACCTGATGGAATGGCGAGAAATCCGTGTTTGTCGGCGTGAATGAGCTGACCAGGATGAATGGTTTGGCCAAACACGTCTACCTCACAATTCCAGCGAACCGGTGTTGCGTGGGCATGGCCTACCGACAGCCGGCGGGCCAACGCTTTGAAGCCGGCGTTTGTCATTTCGTCGAGGTCTCGTATCGAGCCATCAGTTATGGTCCCAACACAACCAAGCGCTTTGTGTGTATTGGCATTAACCTCACCCCACATAGAGCCGACAACTTCGGGCTTGTCGAGATCCTGCACAACAACAATTTTAGGACCGGGCACTGACGCTAAATAGTTTCGGTACGTCGCCCAGCCGTTGCTTGCATGCGCGGCGTTGCTGGGTTCGATTATAAGGGTAACCGCATAACCAACCATAGGGCCCATCTGCGGCATGAAATCTCTGGTTTCTTCCAGATTGATGCCGTCTCTGGCCGGGTTGTGTCGCGTAATTTGCTCCCAGCCATTGTAGATGGTAGGCGTATTCCATCGTTTGAGTTGTAAGAGTGTCTTGTGGGGGAGCGGCGTCAGGTTCGGCATGGCTGGTGATGACCCATCGGGCTTTTCTGTTGAAGTGCCGGCTATTCCGGAGGTGACATAAAACACGCGCCTTCACAGGTTGCTACTCCAATTCCAGAATCGCCCATACCAAAATACAAGAACCAGGTATCTTTGTATTCAACGAGTCCTTCGATAAATACAACATTGGCAATCTGGCCTTCTTGTTCAAGTTTAGCATCGGGTACCAGGAATGGCGTGTCTGATCGTTTGAGCAGCCTGGTTGGGTCATTGGCGTCAAAGAGCGCCTGGCCGCTCCGGTAAACGAGGTCGTCATCTGCGCCATTGTAAAGCAGAAGAATACCGTCTTTGGTCATTCGTGGCTCTGGGCCGGGCTCGACAACGCGACTATCAAATTGGCCGGGGCGTTGGGGTAACACGGGCTCTTCAATCCAGGTCCAGCTGATCAGATCTTCCGAATGCGCTGCCCATACGTGGGTGTCACCAAAATACATCCAATACTTGCCGTTCACAGGCACATCCAGAATGGCACCAGACTTGGTCCATTCGATGTCGGGGAAGATGGGGCCGTGTTTTTCCCAATTGGAAAAGTCTTTGGACGTAGCAAGACCAAGGCGTGCCTGTTTGCCATCGTAAGCGGTGTAAGTGAGGTAGTACGTATCGTCAACTTTTGTGATGCGTGGGTCTTCGGTGCCACCCGGCAATTCCCATGGTTCAGTTGGGCTAAGCATGGGCTCTGGGTCGCGGGTAAACGTAACGCCGTCTGTGCTGCGGGCAAGGCCTATTCGAGAAGTCCCATTCCAGACGCCAATACCCGTCGTGTCTTCAGCACGGTAAAACAGGTAAATGGTATCGCCATCAGTCCAGGCTGTTGGATTAAACAGGTCTTTGGCTTCCCATGTATCTCCTTGTGGCAGAAGGATGGGATTTGCGGGATGTTTTACAAAAGGTCCGCGTTGCCAATTGTCAGCCGCCGGCTGCGTGCAAGCGGCGAGCAGGAGAAGAATAACTACAAGTATTTTTCGCACAAGCGTACAAGGTGTGGTTGGAGATGCCTTGAATATCGAATAATAGGAAGCGGAAATGCAACTCTGCTTGTTGAATGGCGCCAGGCTCTCCCCATGTCACCTTTGAATCGGGGTTCCGCTTAATTAGGATCATGCAACTCTCCGACCTGCTGTGTTTCACAGCCCAGCCTGGCAAGCAATTCCAGGTACCAATTGAGCGTGGCCTGCACGTGGTCACTGTACGCATCCGATCCCCAAATAATAGAAAGGGTGCGCGTGGTTGTGTCGCTGGTTTTGGTACGCTGCGCGTCTTTTACGGCATTTGCGCAGGGGCCGGCGGCGTCGTGCAGGCAAAGCAGGCCGGCTACACTGATTTCCTGGCCGGATGCATTAAAGACATAGCTGGCATTTACATCGCCGGCTTTAATCTGTAGATCACCCTGCGTGCAATCAAGATCAACAACACTGATGGGCAGGCCGCTATGCAGCGATACTACATTGCAGGCATCAACGGGCGTATTGATCGTGTTAAGCCGCGCTGCTTCCGCAGCTTTAACCAGGTACTCTGAAGCCGGCTTGCCGCGGCCAGTGGGTTTGTAGCCTTTGTGCCTGAGCAGATCACGCACTGCTTTGCGACGTTCTTCTGACCGACCAACAGGGGCCTCAGCTTGAACAGAGAGGAGGGCAGTGAGCCAGGCAGGGGAAGGGAAGTCCGCAAGTGGACTGGGAAATGCAGTTGTAAAAAGTGCCGGCGCAAAGTCCGGATATGGCGCAATATGTACCTGCATCATCTTTTAATCAATTCTCGACGTTGACTGCCACATGTCTGCATTTCGGCCCATGAGTCGTTTCAACGGTTGTGACATGCTGTCCAATGCTTCGATTACATCGCCCGAAAGCGAAGTGCTTGCTGCTTGCGCATTGCGCCGCACCTGGTCCGCATTCCTGCCGCCCATCACAACAGCGCCCACCCCAGGTTGCCGCAGCAGCCACGCGAGGGCCATGTTGGCCATCGATTCTCCAAGTCCATCCGCAAGCGCCCGCAATCCTTCAATCACGTCCATCATTTCCGTTTCAAAGCCCGGTTCTCCGTGCCGTGCCTGGGGCCATATGTTTGAGTTGAAGTGCCTGGTCCTTGCGCGATCTTCAGGTATTTCGTTGATCGAGGCAAACTTACCGGTTAGCAATCCATGCAGCAGTGGTGAGTAGCAAAGAATAGAAATATCCTCGCGTTTGCATATTGGGGCGATATCAAATTCGATGGCCCGAAACAGCATGCTGTAGGCCAACTGATTACTCGTGATTTCGGCTGCATGTTGTATGCTGGCGTTCAGATCATTGGGGCCAAAGTTCGATACGCCGTATGAGCGAATTTTGCCTTCGTCTTTTAGCCGTATCAACATATCGATGCTATCTTCGAGGGGAACAGCGCGATTGGGCCAGTGCAATTGGTACAGGTCGATGTAATCAGTCTTAAGGTTTTTGAGGCTGCGCTCACAAGCTTTACGCAAGTCGGCCGGCGCAAAGTGCTGCGGGCTCACTTTGGATGCGATCACAATTTCTGAGCGTACATCATGCAGCGCCTTGGCGATAAGCTGTTCTGACAAGCCGTCGCCATACATTTCAGCGGTATCAAAAAACGTGATGCCGGCGTCGTAGGCTGCTCGCAATGCCTCAAGAGATGCGGATTCCTCTTGATGTCCCCAGTTGAGGCCGCCCACAATAGCCCAGCAACCCATGCTGATGCTGGAGACTTTTATATCTGTTTTGCCAAGCGTTGTAAACTGCATATTGCACGAGGTTCTTGTTACGAATCGTGGGGAAGATACGGCGCTTTTGCCAGAATAAAAGGGGCGTTGCCAGAGAACGCTTATTCTGGGTTAATCAGCCTTGAGGCGCGTTTCAAAAAAGCCCAATACCCGATCCAATGCTGCCCGTGTGGGGTGCCCGGCTTTATCGACAAAATCACTTGTTAGTACGGCGTGTGCTTTGGCGTGGATGTCATGCTGATTGCCTGCAGATGAATCAATCTGCGTGCCCAGAAATGCCGGCCCAAAAATGTTTGCAAGGGCTTCAAAGCGTTCCTCTGGGGAAATTGCGTCACCGCTGAATCTGAAACACATAAGTTGTTGCCCCGCTTCTGCGCGCGCTTGGGCAGCAGTAAGCTCGCGAGGGGCAACAGCCAATGCGGCTTTGTGTCTGGGGGTTATGGGAAAGGGGAGGGAGGGTTGACACGAAACGGGCGCAAGCATGACGGGGTCGGCCATTAACGAAATGGTAAAGTTGCCCGTCAGACACATTCCAATTGCACCAACGCCGGGGCCGCCGCATTCTTCATGCGCTTTGTGGCATATCGCGCGCAACCAATCGACAACCGGGCTGGATTTGCCTGTGGCGAGAACCCTGAATTCACGACTGATGCACACATGCATCAAGTTGCGCTTCATGGCCGTCTTACCCGGTTTACCAAAGAGCAGGGGCATGTAAACCCGGTATCCTGCATCGACCAATCGGTTTGCGAGGCCGATGCAGGATTTTGTCAATCCGGGCAATTCATGAATTAGCACAATACCTGGTCCGTTGCCGCGCGTATACAACGTGTGCTGAATACCTTCATTTACAAACGCAGATGCGGCAAATCCATTGATCATCGCGAGGGTTGTCCTGTGCCAGGCAAGGCTTATTTGTTCAGATATTTCTGCGGAATGGGTTCGCCGGCTGACTGCTCATCAACCCAGAAAATATTGATGATCCACCAGCGGTTGCCGTCATTCAGAAGCTGGAAGCTGTTGATGCCGCGCGCAAATGGCTCCGGATCGTCAGCATTTGATCGCGATTCATACGTGCTAAACGTATGCAGAATTTGGCCGTACTGCTCTGTTGTACGGGTCACTTCCGTTTCGAAAAATCCGTTTTGGATGAAGTATGGATTGGCACGCTCAATGTAGCCATCAACGCTGTTATACACTGCCGCTACAGTATCTGGCCTTACGGCTACAGGAATGAGTTGTGCGCCAGGTGCAAACATATTGCGGAATCGATCCCAATCGCGTTCCTGGCCGGCAGGACCAGAAATCGACTCATAAACTGCTGTGATAATGGCATCAACTGATTCTGTGTCCGATTCGTACTGGGCCAATGCCGGCGAGGCTACAAGCAGAAGTAAAAGGGTGAGGAGGATGCTTTTGTACATGGTGATTGTCTACCTGGTGGTTTTGTCAATAACGAAAAAATACAAAGATGGTTATGCGGGCCTACTCAGGTTTTGCAAATAAGTTACGCCTCAAGAAAGTTCTACGGCCGTTGCGTAGGTTCTGTCAAAACCATCGGTAGCAACTACCCGGACTTCTTTTGTACCGGGAGATACCGGGGCATAGAAGAGGTGGTTATGGATTTTGGGTTCAACCCAGGGCCGCCGTGCCGGCAAGGCGGTGCCCGTGTGAAGCTCAATTGACAATGGATCGCGTCCTGACCGGCGCGACATCTGCCCTTTCTGGATGCCATCCTCAAACCAGCGTACTTCCCAGGAAGGATCTGCATCCCACACATTGGCTACAATTTCTGTTGGCGCAGTTGGGTCAGCACCACGAGGATAAACCCGCATTTGATAGTCCTGGTCGTATCCTGTGCTCTTATATCGCCAGCGTACACTTTCACCTTTGATTTCATAGACACCGTAGCCATTTGGTGTGCCATCAGGGCAAATTGGTCCGCTCCACCAGGCACCACACACGGCACCGTGGATGTGTTCATGGATGCCCCCTACGTAGACATGTTCGTTCTCGTGGGTGTGGCCTGAGATGAGGTGGGCATTGTATGGCTCAAGCATCCGGTACAGCCGTTCACGATTGGTGATCGAGTGGCTGATGTCGGGTTTTGATTCTCCCATCCTAAGCCGGCCCGTACTCATGCCCGGGATGTGGGCAAACACTACAACTGGTCGGCCCGGTTCGATATAAGACAAATCCTGGGTCAACCATTCAAATTGCAAGTCATCGATATAGCCGAAGTAACCCTGGCTATGCCAGAAGACATCATCTAGCACAATGTAGTGCACAAAACCGCGATCGAAAGAGTAATAGCGGGGGCCAAAATGTTCGGAGAACGTTGCTGTAGATGCCTCATCTGTAGAAGCATCCATGTTCAAATCGTGGTTACCAATTACCTGGAAAAATGGAATGCCCATATCCGACACCGCCCGCTCGTACTCCGGGAAAAGACTCAAGTCATCAAACATAATGTCGCCACAGCCCACACCAAACAACTGCTGGTCTCCCAGCCGGTTGATGGTTTTTATAGCATCAGGCACTGTCTGCTGATGGAGGAGGCCCATCTCAAATTCGTTTTGCGTTTGGGTATCTGCAAAAACGAGAAAGGCGTGATCGTTGGTACGCTTTTTTAGGGGCGTGAGGTCAAAGGTAGCCGTGGCCTCGCCGGCCTGATCGGCTTCGATGGGGACATAGAAGTTTGCTGTGCCCGTGTTGTTTTTGTTGAGATTAAATCCTCCGGGTACAGTAAGCTGCACAAACGGCTGCCGGCTGTCCGAAATGATCTCGAAGGTCCCATCGGTCTTTGTGCGCACAACCGTTCGACCATCTGAAACACTTACATCGATCAATCCCTGGCCTTCAGATTGCACGATGCCCCGGATGCGTACGGGTGAACCGCGTTTTGTCAGGATCCGCGGTGCGTACGGATTGGCGAGGATGGATGGCGCCAGTGCGGTGGATGCAAAGGTGCCGGCCAATGCGGAGTACTTCAGAAACTTCCGTCGATCTATCATGCTTGTGTGTTTTGGCTTGTGTCTGATCTAATTTTGATTCGGGTTTGGCAATACGCTTTGTTCTCCAGAAAAGAAAGGCTGTTCCTGCATAGTTGCTGTATGGATGGCATTGAATAGAAGTTTATACGTGCCACCGGGCTGCCCGCGAAATTGCGGCCTGAAACCAAAGAGCACAATGTTGCCCTGGCCGTGCGGTACATTCAACAGGGCCGCCTTGTTACTGATGTACTGTTTTTCACCCAGCGCCCATCCACTAAGCAGTAAATCGTCGGCTGCATAAGAAACAACAACCTGAACATCAGGAGCCGGCGCTGCAACAATCTCTTCTTCGCCTCCCTCACCACGTCTATCCCGAACTACAGGCTCGAAGGCGCGGCTCCGTTGGAAGGATAACGCCGCCTCGGGTTGCATGCCGAACGCAAGAGGATGCTCCTGGTTGACATTGGCTCGAATCAATGATCCGGGAATGAAGAACTTGTCTGACGCCAGGTTTTTGACAACACTTTTTACCGGTAGCCCAAATTGCTCAATGACAAAGTCGCTTGATGCATCCAGAGAGATCAGGGTGCCACCACGTTCAACATAGTTTTTGAGGGCCAGTGTGCCATTGAGGCCAAGTCCGCCTGTATATGCTGCCGGCATTGTCTGCTCGGCATGGCCATTTAACAAACTGTTGCTGCTTTGGCTTGGCAGGATGACCGCATGATATTGCTGGAGATTGGCAGTATTGACGTCGGCGTCATGCAGGGTGTCAACCTGGAAATTGTAGGTTTTGAGCAACCAGCGTGTCCATCCTTCATCCATGTTGGCTACCCACGATTTGTAAAGTCCGATGCGGGCCTGCTGTACTTTGTGTAGTGTAACATCAGGGGCAGCTTGTAAGCCGTCAAACGAAAGGTTATGCTGAGAAGCAAGTGCTGAAATCCTGTCGTGTGTTCCTTCACCTATCCGGATTACAATCGAGCCGGGGGCATACGTCCTTCGGCCGGCCTTGAGGGAATCGGCTGTCCAGTACAGATCATCTCCTGCAGCCAGTAAGGTGTTGCTCGCAGCAGTGACTGCGTTGGGACCTGACGCAAGCAGGTAGCCATAAGCCGGTCTGGCTGGCACGACGCCAGCACTTGCGAGGGCTTTCGTTGATGCGTAAGGCCGGAGTTGTGCTTTGAACGGGGCAACGATACGTTTGACTTCGACGCCCATTTGAAGCGGGAGCGTCCATCCAGCCAAATCATAAGGCACGCGCGGTGATCCATCTGCAAAGCGCTGCTCCGGGTAGTGTTGCGGTTCCATCAAGTCCGTTAACATAGGCTGAAATGCCTGTGCCGTCCGTACGACAAATGTGCCTTTCCCATACCGGTTGCCGCCCGCTGTAAATCCGCGCTCGGCCTGGTGCACTTCGATGCCGGTTTTACGTAGTACGTCTACAAGTCGCTTGCTCTCCCCCGTATCCCATTGGGTTGCTGGAATGACGTATGCGTAGTAGTCAGACGAGGTAATGGCATCCCTACCCATGCTATAGATATTGTAGAGCCACTTTTCCTTTCTGTCAGCAGCTATACTGAGAATCCCCATGGAAGCGGTGATCATGTAAGAAACGGCATCGCTGAAGGATGACTGCCCCCCTTCCCATGGATAAGGGTAAAAGATGTCGGTCCCGTTTGTGGGCGTGCTGCTACGCCGTGATCCCAGGATATTGGGCTTGTCTTGCGGTTCGTAATACCGTGGGGTAGGGGTAGCATGAGCCGTTTCTGTAAGGATGCCAATCATGTTGTGGAAATACGGGGCGGTGCGCATGCCACCGTTCCACCACATGCTATACTGAAAGTCGGAAATCACACCGGGCATTTTTTTCATGGCAAATCGATTGGCCATGGCGGTGCCTACAAGGTTGACACCAGTTGTCACACCGGGGTGGATATTAGGGTTTACAGGGTCTGAAAAGGGTGGAAGAAAAATGCGTGCCCATGCAGGCGAAGTTTGGTGGTGGTTGTGGATGATCTGCGGATACCACTCGTTGTAGATAATGCCGGATACTGCCTCAGACTCGGGCATGTTGTTCATGAACCAGTCACGGTTGTTGTCGTGGCCAACATAGTGATGGTAAAGCCACGGCGGACTGGTCGTCTCGAAAGGCGTGCCCAGGTTTTTGTTGTACCAATTGGTCACAATATCGAGTCCGTCTGGATTGAGGTTTGGCATCAACAGGATGATGACCTTGTCTCGTATTTCCTGCATTTCAGCAGAGTTTTCGGTAACAAGGCGATGGGCAAGCGCCGGCGTCATCTGGCCGCCGGCCCGCTCGGTTGCATGCATACCGCCATCAATCCAAACAACAGCTTTGCCTTCGTCGGCCAACTGTCGGGCTGTATTTTCATCGATGCGCGCACGCGCCAGTTTTGCACTAATGGACTTGTAGTGATCTAGTTTTTTGATATTGGCAGCCGAGGAGATGAACATGAGCAATAGCGGCCGGCCCAGAACTGAGGTGCCAATTTTGATCATTTCTGCCCGATCCGAAGCAGCATCCAGTTGCTGGAAATAGTCGACTACCTGGCTATAATTAGCCATTTTGTAGTCCGCACCGGGTTCAAATCCAAACACATCAACCGGACTTGGGACATTGCCCTGCGCAAAGACCTGTTTGGGAGAAATTAGGAGGAGCAGCAGGAGGCAGCTACGCTGGATCAATTGAAATGCATTCATTATCAAGTACAAATCCTCTGTGTTAGCATGTTGCAAACTACCAAAAAATCTGAAACTACATGGCGATCATGGGGTAATGCCGAATAATTTTACAGGCTTTCTGGCTGAGATATGTACTATTTATACCAGTTGTGGGGATGATGGGGCACCAACCTGAAACACAAGCTGTCTTTCATTTGCTTGAAGTGTACGAAACAGATTTGCCTTTTTGGCGCTTTTTTGAGGTATTTCGTGCAGATCCGCACGCCTATTTTCTGGATAGTTCGCTGGCGGAGCAAACCCTGGGACGTTTTTCTTTTATGGGCAGTAATCCCTTCATGGTTTACCGTGCTTTTGCAGCTTTATCCCAAGAACGGGGCGCGTCATCAACCAGGGGGGGAGTGCAGGTGAGTTTGGAGTATTTTCATGAGGGAGGAAGTAAACGAGAGCGCTATGAAGCGGTAGATTTGTTTGATGATCTGCGCTCTACCTTCGAAGCTTATGAGGTACCACCGGCATCCTACAACGCAAGCAAGTTACCTTTTTACGCTGGTGGGGTGGGCTATCTCGCGTATGAAGCTGGCGCGCTTATTGAAGCCATTCCCACGGTACCCGTTGACCACACCGGACTGCCTGTAGCGTGCTTCCTTTTTGTGGACCACGCCTTCGCTTATTGTCATACATCTGGCAAGAGCTACTTGTCAGTCTTGGGGCGCGGCAAGGACGAAGCGGAAGCGCGGGCTCAGGCGCAGATGCGGATGGAAGGTTTGCGAAATCGCCTCGATTCATTTGCCCGTTGCGCGACAACTTCACAGGACGCAGCTGCGCCGGCAGAAAACATTGCATCGTTTGAACTCGAAGCTGAACACAGCCGTGAGAGTTACATCGAAGCCGTCAAAACCGTTAAGTCACACATTCGCGAGGGGGACGTTTATGAAGTATGCCTCACACACGGGTATACTTGTACACAACAACGAACCCCATGGGCGTTGTATCAATCGCTTCGCGAAATAAACCCGGCGCCTTTTTCCAGCTTTTTGCAATTGCCCGAAGTGCAGGTAGTCTGCTCTTCTCCAGAACGATTCCTGCATCTTGATAGCGAACGGAATATCGAAAGTCGGCCGATCAAAGGAACGCGCCGGCGCGGTGAAACCCTGCTGCATGATTTACAACTGGAAGACGAACTCCAAAATTCTGAAAAAGACCGCGCAGAAAACTTGATGATTGTCGACCTGGTGCGCAATGACCTGAGTCGGGTTTCAGAAATAGGGAGCGTGCACGTGCCGCAATTGCTCCGCGTAGAGCGTTACGCAACCGTGTTGCAACTGGTCTCTGCCATACGGGGCAAGCTTGCAGCCCAGAATGATCTGTTTGATCTAATCAAGGCCTGTTTTCCTGGTGGTTCGATGACAGGGGCGCCAAAAATTGAAGCCATGAAAGTGATCGCCTCGCTGGAGAAGTCGACGCGTGGTATCTATTCGGGTGCGATCGGGTATATCGATTTTGCCGGCACACTGGATTTGAATATTGTGATCCGCAGTATTGTTGTGGCAGACGGGAAGTGTTATTTCAATGTCGGAGGAGCGATTGTAAGTGATTCGGACCCGGTTGCTGAATACGAAGAAACCCTGGACAAAGCCAGGGCTCTCGTTACTGCTTTACGTACCTGAGTTGGTACGCGGGAGGTAGTAAATCGTAATGCCTTATTGGGTTGAACCAACCAGTTCTTTCAGGCGCCGTTCGATCATTCGATCTTTCATTGCTTCACGTTCTGAGAACCGTTGTTTCAGTACCGCAAGTTGCTCTTCAAGTTGCTCAATTTCGAGCCGGCGATTTTCCTGCTTCAATTCGAGAATTGAGCCGAGCATTTCTCGCAGTTCTTCAACTTTGGATGAGCGGCTTTCACTGGAAGGCATCTGCCTTACCTGCGCTGCGAGGCGCTGGGTTTCTCGCTCAAGTTCGAGTTCGGTAACAAGCCGCTGATATAGCAATTCGTCTTCAGCCCGCACCGTGGCAAAATACCGTTGCATTTCGAGGTAGGGCAAGTCTTGCGCCAGCTGTGCAGCTTGCTCAGCCTGAATCTGAACCTGCTGAATGAGATCGTGTGCTTTGCTTTGTGGCAGGGTCTCACGCATGGCGTTGAGTTCGCTGGCATTTTGCTTTAGCTCGATCACGTACTGCTGCATTACAACATTGGGATCGCCCTGGCGCGTGCTGAATGCATAGCCCGAGCTTTTGCGGGCGCGCTGCGCGCCATAAGACTCGCTGTATTCCGCATCAGCAGCAGGGGCATTGCTGCGAAAGATGACCTGCGTCCGGTTATCGACCCGGCCTTCCGGGGTTACATCGAGGAGCTGGTCGTTTTCAATTTTGTAGTAATGGCCGTTGAATTCGAAGTTAGGCTGCGGGAAAGAGAGGGTTGCTTCAATGGTTTCTGCATCAAGCGAAGCGGGGATTTCATCTCTTTCGAGCATTTTGCCGTTTACGTATACCTCACCATTGCGGATGGTAAGGGTATAGGTCTGTGCAAAAGACGCTGTAGTGCCGGCAAAGAGCAACACGGCAACAAAAGCGCAGGTCCATTGACAGATCTTTATATAAGAGCGTTTCATCGTCATTTATTGATTGCCTGAGGTTCTTCTGCTACCTGCCTGACGTACAGCGGGATTTGCCGGGCGGCTGGCGGGAAGCAGTTCAAGTGGCACAGCGGCTTCATCCCATGCCAGGTCCTGGTTTTGCTCAAGGAGCATGTCTATTCTTCGCTGGAATTTGAGCACGTCATCGAGATCGTCGTTCCATTCCGGCAAGCTGGTATCAGCAACAGTGGCGCTGCTGAGCGTCAGGCCGGCAACGTCATCGCTGCGTTCATTTTCCAGTTGTATATCTGCCATCAGCGCTTCGGGCGCAGGCGGTTGTTCAAATCGAGATGCTGTTGCTTCTTCATTTGGCATCACGTCGCTGTCTGCAAAGGCTGGTGCCCGGTCAGCAGATTCAGGTGCCACTGATTTATTCAGTTGCTGCGAAGCAATCTGATTGAGTTCAGCATCTGGTGACAGCAGCAGTTGATAGCCGATGCCCACCGTTGCAAGGAGCATGAGTACACCTGCAACTGGCGCAAACAGGCGCCGGCGGGTTTTGGGTTTATTTGCAACGGGTGCCCGGTCTGCCCGGCGGTTGTGTTTGTCACCAAGGTTCAATGGGGCAGCAGCAGGGGGCGCAGCATCGCTGGCCTGTTGTGCGGCTGCAAATATTTTGTCGAGCACATCCTGCTCAGGACGCTCGTGCATGGTATGGTCAAGCCAGAATTTGGACTCGTTGAGTTCCTGATACTCGTGTTTCAGGGCATCATCCTGGAGTAGATCACGCAATGGGGTATCGCGGTCTTCAGACTCACCATACAAGTGCCGTATTAATTGTAGCTTCTTGTCCATATATGCTGGGGTTTCAGGACGACGTCAGTTCAGTCTGACGTTTTTTTTTATCAGTCATCATCTTGCGTAAATTCAACAGCGCATACCGCATCCGGCCAAGGGCCGTGTTGATGGAGCAGTCTGTCATCTGCGCAATTTCTTTGAAGGTGAGCTCAGCTTCGTGGCGTAAAAGCAAAACTTCCCGCTGATCGGGTGAAAGCTGGTCGATGCATGTGGCCAACCAGTCACGTTGTTCGTTGTTGTGGAGCAAATCATCAGCCTTGAGGTCTTCAGCCGGCAGGCGATCCCAGAAAGAAGCACTTTCTTCATCGCCATGGTCTGACACATCCTGCCATTTTTTTCTGCTACGGAGATGGTCAAGCGCAGCGTTTCGCGCTATTCGCATTACCCACGCAAGCCATCGACCTTGCTGGTCGTATGAACCGCGTTGATTGTGCATGGCTTTGATCACCCGCAGGAACGTCTCCTGAAACAGGTCATTGGCCATGCTGCGGTCGCGTACCATCCCCAGCAGGAAGCCAAAAATGCGTTCCTGATGTCGTTCAACAAGCAAGCTAAATGCGCGTTGATCGCCACGTTCTAGGTAGGCGGTTACTAAGTGCTCGTCACTCGGATGCATCCACGAGGCAGCGTTTAAATGGTCAGCCAGCATCGACCGGGGTCTGATATGGCTTATAACGGTTGTAAAAAGGAATTAGTATACCGACTGAAAATATTTCTTTAGCGCCGGCTTGTTCCTGAAGGAAAGCAGAGTCTCAGTGGCCCTTTAGGATGAATATCGAACACCGAACCAGGGGTGTTCAGAAAAATCTATTGATCCTCTGCGCTGGGATATTCCATAAAATAGAACGCTTTTAGTTGATGGGCACCCTTGGAGGCTTTTTGACCGTGCTAAAGGTTATACGCAATAGTGGATTGCAAGCTAC
>JBCCIM010000147.1 GCA_039111535.1 Bacteroidota bacterium
CACTTCGCGAAACGGGTTTGTGCCGGCTGCGTGTTGCGATTCCGCCACCATCGATGATCCCGGCATGATGATACGACGGTTCAGATGCTCACTGCAGCCTAAAATCCGCAGTTTCCGTAACGTCAACTTCGTGAATTTGAAGATCTTCGGCAGGCTGTCATTTGGTTCGCTTTAAATGGGCATTTTCCAATGATTTTCTTGAGAATCCGCTGCGTCAGTTTTGCTGTGCACATAAATCCGGAGGGGGTGACGATTCCGGCGAATTGTGACGATTGTGCAACGGTTTGGAGTCAACTCTGGGTTGATTGCTGATTTTTGGCGCGGGATCCGCCACTCAGGGGCTACTATTTTCGCCAGCATTACGGTGGCTGCGGGGCACTGGTAGGGCGAAGTTTAGTTGTTGAGGGAGCACAATAAGGAATGACCCGCACGAACCGAAGGGGGGGAACCCTTCTTGCTTTGACCGCCGCAGCCATTGCGATGACCTCTATTGAAGCGCAGGCAGGCGGTTTCGCTATTCGCGAACAATCGGCGGAAGGGCTCGGCGCGGCGTTCGCCGGCATTGCTGCCGGAACCAACGATCTCAGTTCGATGTTCTGGAATCCGGCAACCCTGTCGCTGCACGACGGTTCATCGGTGCAGGGGGAAATCGCAGCGATTTTGCCCTATGCGAATATCGATGTCGACTCATCAACTCGCCCTACAGGTGTACCTGGGGCGTTTGTGAATAATGGGACAGAGGAGAGCGGTAATCTTGGATCACTCGCTATTGTTCCATCGACTTACGTCGCGCATCAGGTCAACGATAAGCTGCGTGTTGGCCTCGCCATCAATTCGCCGTTCGGGCTGGTGAACGAAGCAAACCGTGGTTGGGCCGGTAATTTTCATGGGCTTAAATCCGACCTGTTTTCGATCAACATCAATCCAATGGCGTCATACGACCTCTCCGACTATCTGTCTGTCGGCGTTGGTGTGCAGGTTCAATACGTTGATGTGGCACTGACACAAGAGAACTTGGTTGGCTTAAACACCTTCGCTCAGGGCAGGGCAACCGGTGATGACTGGGGATATGGTGTTACGGCAGGGGTGGTTTTCAAGCCAACGGAATATACCCGCGTTGGCCTTGGCTATCGCTCGCAAATCAAACATTCGATACGCGGACACAGTGAGGTGTCCACGTCAGGGACCGGTGCGCCGGGAACACTTACTAATCTGGGAAAATTGACTGCGAGGACGACGCTGCCGGAAATGGTGTCGCTGGGTGTGCGCCACATGGTCAATGAGGACTGGACCGTTATGGGAACAGTCGAGTGGACCAACTGGAGTCGCTTCAAAGAACTCCGCATTGAAAACGATAGTGGTGCTCCTGACAACGTCACTGAGGAAGATTGGAATGACGGCTGGTTCTTTTCTGTCGGGGCCGAGCACAAGTGGGATGAAAAGCTTACTCTGCGCGGCGGTGTCGCCTATGAAATCAGCCCCGTGCCGGATCGGACGCGGACACCGCGCATACCCGACAATGACCGAATCTGGCTCAATGTCGGCGGCTCTTATCAGGTGTCATCCAACCTCTCGTTCAGCGTCGCCTATTCCCACATCTTTGTTGAGGATGGCCCAATAAATCTATCCCGCAATGACGTGGGGAACGCTGCACGTGGTGACCTGGTGGGAGAATCAAAAGCCAACGTCGATATCATTGCGGTCAGCCTGAAGTACGATTTCGGACGGCTGCCTTGAAATTGAGGGGGAGGGAAAAGGTGGTCGGGGGGCCGCCTTTTTCTTTTTGTGGACTCGTGTGCAGTGCGGCAGCTTGTGCTGTATATGATGGACGTTGTCCATAAGGTCGGGTTCAATAAACGTGTGTTTAGCATGAGGAGCTGAGAAAACGTCGATGCTGTAGTGTGTTGCAATTAGGCCTTTGAAGTTGTTTATGAGCTGCTGGTTTTCGGCAATGAAAGCGGGGAAGTCTGTTGTTGATGAGCGTTGCATAAAATGATGCACAGCTTTAACGGCTGCAACGGTTACCGTTGTGTTGAATTTGGTACCATCATCAAAGGTTTTGTCGAACGTTTTAATCTGGCTGCACAGGTTGTCCGCAGCGCGGTCGACACCATGTTGTTTGATGTGAATCCAGGCAAGGCGCAGGTGTGCTTCATGGTTGAACAACTGCGGTATCAGGGTGCAGTTTTCGAATTGGGCAGCAAAATCGGCGTCAGAGAGCTCGCGGTGGCTTTTCATTGGGGGATCTACTACAGATGGAGGTTTTTGAGCATTTCTTCAAAGGCCCACGTTGCATCACGCATGTCTGCATCCGCCTCAACATAGGCATGGCCTACTTTGTCTAGCAACACAAACCGAATGCGGCCGGCAAGCACTTTCTTATCAGTATACATGGCTGCAACAAGGTCGTCTACTGGCATATCGATAGCACTGGCCTGGATGGGGAGTTTTTTTACGAGGTCGGCGGCACGCTGAACGTCGAGCGCCGGATGCAGGCGGGCAGACAAATGTAAGGCGGCACGCATGCCCATTGCCACTGCTTCGCCGTGTGTGAAGTGTCCGTAGCCGGCGACATGCTCTATCGCATGGCCAAACGTATGACCAAAGTTAAGAATGGCGCGAAGCCCCGCTTCCCGTTCATCCTGGGATACAACAACCGCTTTGATGCCGGCAGCACGATGAATGAGCGTACCCAGGATCGAGGCGTCGCGATCGATGACCGCTGCCCAGTTGTCTTCCAGCCAGGATACAAAGTCAATGTCGGCAATGAGGGCGTGCTTTACAACTTCTGCCAGGCCGCTGGTCCATTCGCGAAACGGCAACGATTGCAGCGTTTTCAAGTCGGCACACACAAATGCCGGCTGGTGGAATGCGCCAATCAGATTTTTTCCTGTTGCGTGGTTGATGCCCGTTTTACCACCCAGTGCGCTATCAACCTGTGCAATGAGTGTCGTGGGGAGTTGGACAAACGGCAGCCCGCGAAGCAATGACGCAGCAGCAAAGCCGGCCAGGTCACCTACAACACCACCTCCGAGGGCCAGCACAGGCGTCTTCCTATCTATGCCCGATGACAGCGCAGCATCATAAATCTGATGCAAATCTGCATACCCTTTGGCCTTTTCGCCTGTGGTTACAACGATGCGTTCAGGTTGCCAACCTGCCGTCAACAAGGCTTCTTCCAGCGTATTGGCGTAGTGCCTGGCAACTGTTGCGTCGGTTATGACCATACATTTGCCGATCCGCAGGCCTGATGCCGCCATCAGTTCTGGCACACGCTGTAGCGACTCAATGTGGTATGGGTAGCTCCGCGTAGCGCCGAGGTCAATTGTTATGGGAGAGAGGCTGGTATCTGAATGCATTTGCTGTGTTGGCTGATCGTTGATGGATCCGTTAACGTGACATGGCTGTAGTAGGTTGCCCGGTACCGTCCATCAATTATCGTGCTATGTGTCTGATCCTGTTTTCTTACGCACAACATCCCCGCTACAAGCTTATCCTGGCTGCCAACCGCGACGAATTTCTTGAGCGGTCCACTGCGCCTGCCGGCTTCTGGGAGGCGCATCCTCATGTGCTCGCCGGCCGGGATGTCAAAGCTGGCGGTACCTGGATGGGCGTAACCAAAAATTTGCGTTTTGCAGCCATTACCAATTATCGGGATCCATCTGCCGAAAAAAAGGACGCACCTACCCGGGGGCGGTTGGTACTCGACTTTCTCGCCGGCTCTGCTGCGCCGGCAACCTACTTGCAAACGTTGCAGAAAAGCGCAGGTGATTATAACGGATACAATCTGCTTGTTGGCGATGAGCGCGGGTTGTGGTACTACAGCAACCGCGAGAACATCGTCCGTGAAGTTTCTCCCGGGCTTTATGGTTTGAGCAACCACCTGCTTGATACAGCGTGGCCCAAAGTGACCAAAGGCAAATCGCGTTTAAAAACGGCAATAGATGCGGACGATCTGAAAAGTCCAACTTTACTGGACGTACTTTGCGATACCCAACAGGCTGCGGATGCTGAATTGCCGCAAACCGGCGTACCACTTGATTGGGAGCGCATGCTCTCTCCTATGTTTATAGAAACGCCAAACTACGGTACCCGTGCGAGCACTGTACTGCTGGTTGAGTATGACGGTCGTGTGTCGTTTGTCGAGCGCACTGTACACCCGCGTAACAGCAACGACGATGAGGTACACTACACCTTTGTAGGTGCTTCCGATATGCAGCACCACGATAAGGAAATGTAAAAGTAACTATCTATTTTTATTTGGTTTACACAAAATGCCTGCGCAAAAAATTACATTCACCAATCGCCAGCAAGAACGCATTGCGGCACGTCTGGACTTACCTGATAACGGGCCGCCTGTCGCTTATGCGCTTTTTGCCCATTGTTTTACCTGCAGCAAAAACCTGAAGGCTGTAGGGCATATCAGCCGTGCGCTTACCACCCATGGCTTTGCCGTCCTGCGGTTCGATTTTACTGGTTTAGGGGAGAGTGAGGGCGATTTTGCTGACACCAATTTCTCGTCCAACATTGCTGACTTGCTTGATGCTGCGGCCTACCTTGAGACCAATTATGCGGCACCAAAAATTCTGGTGGGCCATTCGCTTGGCGGGGCTGCGGTTTTGCAGGCAGCGCAACATTTACCAGACGTACAGGCTGTAGCAACCATTGGCGCCCCATACGATCCGGCGCATGTTGCCCATTTGTTTGAGAGCTCTGCTGAAGAAATTAATGAAACCGGGCATGCTGTGGTCAACCTCGCCGGCCGGCAATTTACCATCAAAAAGCAGTTTCTCGACGACCTGGACAGCCACGCGGTTGATGAAAATATTCGTACCCTCGACCGGGCACTGCTCATTTTCCACTCCCCGGTAGATCAAACGGTTAGTGTTGATAATGCCGCCCGTATTTTTCAGGCTGCGCGGCATCCCAAGAGCTTTGTGTCACTGGATCAGGCAGATCACCTGCTAACCAGCGAGTCAGATTCAACTTATGTGGGGCAAGTATTGTCTTCATGGGCACAGAAATACGTAAAAACAGCACCTCAACCGACAAAGCCAGCGGCGAACGGCGAACACGGGACGGTCGTTGTGAAGCTCGGTCCAGAGGGCTTTCGCACAGACATCTCAGATGGCCGGCACACCCTCATCGCGGATGAGCCCGAACACGTTGGTGGCACCGATCTCGGCCCTTCTCCCTATGAATTGCTCAATGCGAGCCTCGGTGCTTGCACAGCGATGACAATGCGCATGTATGCTGCCCGGAAAGGATGGCCGCTTGAAACAGTTGAGGTACGCCTCAAGCATGCCAAAATATATGCAAAAGACTGTGCATCCTGCGAAACTGAAGGGCATGCTAAAATTGACCAAATTACCCGCGAAATACGCATGACCGGACCGCTGGATGATGCCCAGCAAAAACGTTTGATGGACATTGCCGACAAATGTCCCGTTCACCGTACCTTGCACAACGAAGTGCATGTGTCGACCAGCCAGGTTTAGCATTAATGAAAGCGATTGTTGTCTCTGCGCCCGGCCCAGAAAGCGAGTTGGAAATCCAGGACGTACCACAGCCGAAACCCGGACCGGGGCATGTGCTTGTTCGCATTGTTGCAACTGCTCTGAACCGGGCTGATCTTTTGCAACGCGCCGGCCACTACCCTCCGCCGCCCGGTGCAAGTGAAATTCTGGGGTTGGAAATGGCAGGGGTCATTGAATCACGCGGTCCGGATTGCAGCGGTACATTTGCCACAGGTGACCGTGTGATGGCGTTACTGCCTGGCGGTGGGTATGCGGCGTATGCCGTTGTGCCAGAGGCGTTGCTGATGCGAATTCCTGAAAGGCTCTCCTTTACTGAAGCTGCAGCCATTCCCGAAGTTTTCCTCACGGCATTTCAGGCTGTGTACTGGCTGGGTGAATTGAAGTCCGACGAGACGGTATTGCTGCATGCGGGCGGCAGCGGCGTCAGTACGGCTGCCATTCAGTTGGCTGTGCACCAGGGAAGTGCGGTCTTTGTTACTGCGTCTGAAGCCAAGCATAATGCCTGTAAAGCACTTGGTGCCGCAGCGGCCATTGATTACAAAACAGCAGCTTTTGAGGATGTGATCAGCGAGCTAACAGACAAACGAGGCGTAGACCTGATCGTAGATTATATTGGAGCGCCTTATTTTGCAGCCAACATTGCGTCATTGGCAACGGATGGCCGGCTTGTTGTGCTGGCGATGATGGGAGGGAGCAAAGTATCAGCGGTCAACCTGATGCAATTGTTCAGAAAGCGCATACACGTAAAAACCTCCACATTGCGGAGCCGGTCAGCACCATACAAGGCCGCACTCACAGCAGCTTTTGTCGAAAAATTTGGTGATGCATTGATAGCCGGAGACATCAATCCGGTGATTGACGGCGTATACAACTGGCAAGACGCAGAAGCGGCGCATGCCCGTATGCGGGGCAATTTAAATACCGGGAAAATTGTACTTTCTGTTTCAGAATCAGCATAAGGAAAATTGGAAACATGGTTGAGCTTCGGGGACGGTATGTATTCTTGCTTTTTTTATTGCTAGTCGCAGCTTGTGACAACTCGGAAGACGTAGTTGAGCCTATCGCCTCAACTGAATTTGCTGCATGCAATCAGGAGTTATCAGCATGCAACGCTGGGAGTGGCGCCTATTGCCTCTTTGGGTTTAAGTGGGGGATGAACAACCCGTTTTCGAATCCCGGTTTTGATAAAGAGGGGCCGCAATCGCCTGTTGCCGGTATTACGTTTAGTTTCCAAAATGAAGGGACCTTGCTCAATACCCACCGGCAAATTCAGGCACCTTCGCAGCCGTTTGATAATACGTTGAGTTGCGCCAGAACCGAGGTGCGACGTGCTATGGATGCGTGGGCTACAACCGCAAACATCTCTTTTCAGGAAATGCCTGAAGACAGCGACAGCCAAATCCGTTTTTACGTTGCTGATATTCAGCAGAGCGGGGTAGGGTACCCCAACTACTTTGCCGGCAGATGTACCTCACTTTCCGGGCAGATCGTCATGCAGCCCAACACGCGGTTCAATACGTGCGAGACGTTTTACAAATTTATGCTGCACGAGATCGGGCATACGCTGGGACTTGGCCACGTTGATTCGCCCAATGTAATGAACCCCAGTTTTGATGCCCTGAACGCTATCGAAGCACCGCAAGAAGGAGACCGGGCGGGGATGGTTGCGCTATACGGCACGCCGTAATCTAACATGCTGGATACAGGGCCGTGCTAACATTTGTCGGCCCATAAACGGTGTATTTACGCGGTGTGTAATGGCCGCTAATTTTGGTATATTGCCTCACTTTTTTAGCAATAGAAATGGTTTTGCATGTCTGAACAGTTGTTCATCGGATTGCTCATTGGTTTTGCGGTTGCCTGGTTCATCGGGCGAAGCCGGCGTGTCACTGCGTCAACGGCTAATGATGCCCAACCGCTTAAGTCCTCACCTGCACCGGAGCCAGAGCGCGAAGCTGTTGGGTTACCAACTGAAAAACCTTCCCTCAATTCGCTGTATGAACTGGTTGAGCAACTCGAATCTTTCTTAAATAAAACTGCGCACCCGCAGGACTTGCTTGAGCGGACTGAATTTCAAGAAGGGGTTGACTTGCTGTCGCACCCCGGTTTCACGGTAACGGAGCTCATTTCTTATGGCGCCGGCGACAACCTCGGTATTGCCTGCATGGCACTTGAAGCCCTGAACCGCCGTGCTGAAGAAGAAGACGTTGCTACACCGCTACTTGCAACCATAAACCGCGTGTATGCCTGGCCGCTGTATTACGCTTTGCAAGCATTGCCTCCTTCGCCGGCGTATTCCATGATTGGGGCCGTTCTTGCCCAAACCAACGACTGGTGGGTGCTGAATCAGCCCTTCCAGAATATGCTCCGTGGTTTTGCTGAACAGCATCTTGCCCTGGGGGAAGTCCCTTCGTTTGACGACAGGCTGGATGATCTCACAAGCGAACAACTCGCTGCCATTGAACAGTTGCTTGATGCTTTGGGGCTCGAACAACTGGAGCCGCTGCGCGCGCAACTGGTTGCAAACCAGCGGACGCGCATTGATGTATCCGCCCTGAATGCCATCGGTAGTGTATGGGATGGGGACCGTGAAGCCAATCCAATTATTGAGCACCCGGCGTTGAAGCTGTGGTTGCTGGAGATGGAGGCCACCCTGCTTGAGACATCGCAGCGGTCCATTCTGTTGACAGGTGAACCTGGTGTAGGTAAAACCACGCTGTATAGTGTTTTTGCGCGGCGCTGTCAGCGTAAAGGATGGGTTATCTTCGAAGCAGGTTCAACCGAGATTCTTGCCGGCCAAAGTTATGTTGGCCAGCTTGAGGCCCGGATGCAAGAGTTGTTCAAAAACCTGTCTGGCAATCGCAAAGTCATCTGGATAATCCCAAGCTTCCATGAGCTGCTTTTTGCCGGATGGCACCGCGACAACCCGCGCAGCGTGCTCGATATGCTGATGCCTTATCTCGAAAATGGGTCGCTCACCATTATCGGCGAAACAGAGCCAGATGCTTATGAGCGCCTGATTGAGCGGAAGCCTCAACTCCGGGCTGTTATGCAGCGGGTCCACCTGAATCCGCTGGACAACGAAGAAACGATGGCAGTTGCAAATGCCTGGAATCAGGCTTGTCAGGACCAAAAACTGGCCGGCCCCATTTCAAGCCAGATTATGGAAGAAGCGTTTCACCTTGCCCAGCAGTACCTCGACAAAGCTGTAGCGCCGGGTAACCTGATCGACTTCCTGAAGCTTGCGCAACTCACAGATCATGATCCTCACGATGCGCTTACGATCGATGACCTGTTTGAAAGCCTGTCACAATTAACCGGTTTGCCGGCGAGCATTCTGGATGAGCGTCAGGCGCTCGAGCTGGATGCTTTGCACGATCTCTTTCAGTCGCGGGTGCTCGGTCAGCCAGAAGCTGTCGATTGCCTGGTTGAGCGGGTGGCGATGATGAAAGCCGGCGTAAACGACCCGAGTCGCCCGGCCGGTGTTTTCCTGTTTGTTGGTCCTACCGGAACAGGTAAAACTGAAATTGCTAAAACCCTCGCAGAATTCCTCTTTGGTTCTTCTGAACGCATGATCCGTTTGGATATGAGCGAATTCATGACGGAAGATTCGCTGCATCGTTTGCTGGGCAGCCAGCAAGAACTGGCTTCGTCAAACGCCCTGGTCAACCAGATCCGCAAACAGCCGTTCTCCGTTATTCTGCTAGACGAGTTTGAGAAAGCGCACCCCAACATCTGGGACCTGTTTTTACAAGTGTTTGATGATGGCCGGCTCACCGATCGCCGGGGCAACACCGCAGATTTCCGACACAGCATCATCATCCTTACTTCAAACCTCGGTGCAGCCATCCCTCGGGGAAGCCAGCTTGGATTTAGCGGGGACCGCAAAACGTTTTCAGAATCGAGCGTGACGCGAGCTGTATCGAGTACCTTCCGCCCGGAATTTCTAAACCGGATCGACCGAACCGTTGTGTTCAGGCCGCTCGGAAAAGGTGTAGTGCGCGATATCCTGCTAAAAGAACTACGCACCGTACTTAAACGGCGCGGGTTGCGTAATCGGGATTGGGCGGTTGAGATGGAAGACTCAGCCCTCGAATTTTTGCTCGAAAAGGGCTTTACAACCGATCTTGGTGCGCGGCCTCTGAAGCGGGCGATTGAGCGGTACTTGCTTTCTCCACTTGCCATAACCATTGTAAACAATCAGTTTCCGGAAGGGGACCAGTTTCTCTTTGTGCGCAGCAACGGTCGGGCAATCGAGGTTGAGTTTATCGACCCGGATGCTTCGAGCGCAAGCGAGGACGGGCGTGCTGCGGGTGCGTTGCCGGACGGTATGGAAGAATCCCTCAAGACGCTTATCCTTGAGCCGGCTGGCACAACATCTGAAGTGCAGGCGCTTGATGATTTTTACGATGCACTGGCTGCTACCGTTGATGCTGATGCGTGGCAAGACAAAAAAGAAAGCGCCCTTGCGATGACATCTTCCCCCCAGTTCTGGGACTCTGAAGACCGGTTTGCCGTGCTGGGTGATGTGGAATTTCAAGACCGGTTTGAGCGTGCGCTCGATACGGCGCAGGCGTTGCTGGTGCGACTCCGCGGAGAGCCGGCTGAGGAAAGAGCGTCTTATTCGACCGTACTCATCCAACGGTTGGCCCAACGGCTATTCTTGTTGGAGCATGCCTTGCATGGCGACGCAGCAGGCGAACCACGAGATGCTTTCATTTGTGTTGAACCCAGCCTGGAAGAAGATGGCGAAGGCGGGCAACGGTTTGCGTCTGAGCTTAGCCAAATGTATCTGTCGTGGGCTTCAAAACGGCAGATGCGGCATAAGATCTTGATAGAAGATCGGGTTGATGGTGAGCACCTGAACCGCTTTGTGTTGGCTGTTGCCGGCCTCGGGGCGTTCCCGATATTGGATGCAGAAAAAGGCCTGCACGTATGGGAGTCTCCGGGCGAAGGTAAATCGTTTATACGATCGCGTGTACGCGTCCAGGTTGCACCACAACCTGTAGTACCGGGAGATACGGTCAAACAGTTACTCGGACAGGCAGAAGAAGCCTTCGGGGCACTCGGCGACCTGCGCAACATCGTACGGCGCTACAGGGCGCTGCCTTCACCGCTGGTCCGCGACAGCTTGCAAGGCTGGCGCACCGGACGCCTGGAGCGTGTAATGGATGGAGGCTTCGACTTGATTACCGGTGGTTGAATGAACGACTTCAGCAGATGTGAGGATGTGCCGGTTGAGATCTGAGTTTTTCGATAATGAAAAGAGCCGCATGTAGCAAACTACATGCGGCTCTTTTCATTCAGATCGTTTGTTGGTGCTTATGGTTTTTCGAGAGCTGTAAGGAATGAAACCAGTTGGTCGCCTTGCGGACGTAGCACCCGCACGAGGAAGGACTCTCCGGGGGCAATGTCGCTGTAAATGTCCATAAATTCGTTGCGCGAAGTAATGCCCTGACGATCTATTTCAACGAGGATGTCTCGCTGGCGCAATTCAGCTTCGCGATACGCAGCGCTGTTGCGGTCGATTTCGCCAATAAGTACGCCTGCAACGTCGGTATCTTCAACGCCAAGGTTGCGCAAAATCTCAGGCGTGACATTGCGGAGCCCATGAAGTCCGAGTGATTCCATACTCTGAACTTCGTCGTCAACCGGACGCGTCATGTTTTGCGGCTGGCCATTCAGTTCATCGGGCCGTTCTGCAAGCGTTACGGTGATCGACATTTCGCGGCTGCCCCGCACGATGTCCAGTGCTACCCTGTCGCCAGGATTCTTGTTACCAACAATGGTGCGAATCTGGTTGGAGTCTTGCAGCTCTCTGCCATCAACAGCAATTACGATATCGCTATTTTGCAGACCGGCTTTTTCAGCCGCACTGCCCGGCATGATGCTCACGATCTGTGCTGCACCACGAGGAACGTCGAGGTTTTTAGACAGGTTTTCGCTAATGCCTTCGAAGCCTACACCGAGGAAGCCGCGGCTTACAGAGCCGTTGTCGATCAACTGCGTCGCAACATTCTCAACGAGGTCTACGGGTATGGCAAACCCAATACCCTGGTAGCCACCTGAACGCGAGTAAATAGCAGAGTTGATGCCGATCAGCCGGCCCCGAAGGTCTACAAGCGGACCGCCAGAGTTGCCAGGATTGATCGCAGCGTCTGTTTGGATAAAGCTGGCAAAGGCATTCAGGTTACGGATTTGGTCGCTGGTACGGCCCAAAGCACTCACAATGCCTACCGTTACAGTATTGCCCAGGTCAGCAGAGAGGGGAGAGCCCACAGCCATAACCCACTGCCCAACACGGATTTTATCGTTTTCGCCGTATGAAATGGCCGGCAGATTGTCCGCATCAATTTTGATCACAGCCAGGTCGCTCAACGGGTCCGTTCCAATGATTTCAGCATCATAAAACTTGCCGTCATACAAGCGAACTTCAAGTTCATCTGCGCCCGTGATAACGTGGTTGTTCGTTATGATGTAGCCATCAGATCGTGCAATGACACCTGAACCCAGGCCTTCAGACCGGTAGTCTTGTCCCTGGCCTTGGCCGCCATCGCCAAACGGACTGAAAAAATCTTCAAATGGTGTCCCCTGGAACGCGCGTTCTTGCTGGATAACCTTCTCAGAGCGAATCTGCACCACGGTTGGGTTGACAGACTCGGCAACCATGGTGAAGGCTTCTTCGAGCTCCAACGCAGATTTAACGCGCGATTCGCTGATGGCAGTAGTACCTTCTTCGTAAGAAGCAGAGGCCTGGCTTACAGCGGTAAGCTCCCCTTTATTCAGCAAATTGGCGCCGAGGGTTGTGAAAAAGATACCACCGAGGAAAGCAGCAATAATAAATAAAGCCAGTGGGACTGATCGTTTAACGCTCATGGTCTCGTCTCAATTAAATTCTATGCAAATTTGACAACATAATTTTCAGACAGTATGTCGAAAATTGTATACAGGTTGGCCGGCAAATGTCTATTTGCGTATTGAGATGCCACACCCTTCAGGGCAAGACATCCTTATTCATTACCCGTCTCCAGATCGTATCAACTACCTGAAATGCAGGGCTGCGCAGAAACTGACATCCTGGCAGCACCCAGGGGTATTCTGTACCAACATGCATACGAGAAAAAAGCGTGCCGATGCGTAGTTAGCCTGTGTGTCTTTCTTTGTTGTCTTAACGATTGTGTTACCCGATTTCGTATGTAGGCCAGCAATTATTTGCCTGGAATACCCGGCTCGGTCATGTCGCGCACATTCAGGTAAGCATCAAGTTCTGCATCTGAGAGCAGGCCCATCTCTTTGACAACCGTACGCACAGACTTCCGTTCTTTGGCTGATTTTTTGGCGATTTCAGACGCTTTGTCATATCCCACGGCTGCATTCAACGCTGTGGCTATCGAAGGATTGAGTTCTAGCAGTTCCTGGCAGCGTTCGCGGTCTGCGACAATTCCTTCAAGACATTTTTTCCTGAATGCATCGCAGCCCCGGGCAAGGATGGTGATGCTTTCAAGCATGGCGTGTGCCATGACCGGCATCATCACGTTCAACTCAAAGTTGCCGTGCTGACCTCCCACCGTGATGGTTGTTGCGTTGCCCATGACGCGGGCGCAGACCATCATAATGGCTTCACTCATGACCGGGTTTACTTTACCGGGCATAATGGAAGACCCGGGCTGGATGGCCGGCAGTTTTATTTCCGACAGGCCACTGGTAGGCCCACTAGACAGGTGGCGAATGTCGTTGACAATTTTCATGAGGGATACAGCAAGCGTGTTGAGCACGCCGGCGGTCATGACAAACCCGTCCTTGGCAGCCTGTGCCTCAAAATGATTCTCCGCTTCTTTGAACGTGAGCCCTGTTTTGCTGCTTATTTGGGCAATCGCCTCTTTAGAAAACATCATCGGCCGGTTGATGCCCGTGCCTGTTGCGGTACCCCCGAGGGCCAATTCACACAACTCGCTTGAGGCAATTTGTAGCCGGCGAATGCCGTACTGAATTTGGGCTGCATAGCCCCCAAACTCCTGGCCCAGGCGAACAGGTGTTGCGTCCATCAAGTGGGTACGCCCGCTTTTAAGCACGTCGTCAAATGCTTCAGCCTTCTCCTGCAGTGCTGCGTGAAAACGTTCAAGTGACGGGATTAATTCGTCTTCAATCGCCATACGCGCAGAGACGTGCATGGCTGTTGGAATCACGTCATTGGATGATTGGGACATATTGACGTGGTCGTTCGGATGTACCAGTTTGCTGCCCCGCTCGCCGCCGAGTTTCTCTGTGGCAACATTGGATATCACCTCATTGGTGTTCATATTGGTTGAGGTACCGCTGCCGGTCTGGAAAATGTCGAGGACAAACTCACCGTCCAATTCGCCATCAATCACCTGCTGCGCACTTTCTACGATGACACGCATGTTGTCGTCATCCAGCAGGCCGAGTTTGTGATTGGATAGGGCCGCTGCTTGCTTGATGATGCCAAGGGCTTCAATAAACCGGCGAGGGAAACGGATACCGCTGATTGGAAAGTTATCTGCTGCACGCTGCGTCTGGGCGCCATACTTTGCGTCAGCTGGCACTTTTACTTCTCCGAGGGAATCTTTTTCAATACGGTAAGACATATGTATGGACCAGGGCCTGGTTGTTTTAGAATTATGTTAACTGCTCAGGGAGCAGGAATTTAACCGAATTTGTGTTCTATCAAAAACAGAAACTGCGATTTATGGTTTATAGTTCGGATTTAACAAAACTGAAGGTTTGATGGAAATTTTGAGAACGGTTGCTGCAATGCAACAGCACGCTGACGCCCAGCGCTGTGCCGGCAAAAGGTTGGCGCTCGTTCCTACCATGGGTGCATTACATGAGGGACACCTGTCCCTGGTTTCTCGCGCCCGTACACTGGCTGATCATGTGACGGTTTCAATTTTTGTAAACCCAACCCAGTTTGGCCCCAACGAAGACTTTGATGCGTACCCACGCACCATTGATGCTGACCTGGCAAAGCTCGATGCGCTTGGTGGTGTGGATGCTGTGTTTATGCCGGGGGTAGCAGACATGTATCCCAACACCCAGGCCGCGCACAAGGCGTGGGTTTCAGTGAAGGACCTTGATCAGCATCTCTGTGGGGCGTATCGCGATGGACATTTCCTGGGGGTAACAACAGTTGTTACCAAGCTGTTTAACGCTTGCCGGCCCCATTTGGGTGTGTTTGGACTCAAAGATGCACAGCAGTTTCTGATTCTCCGCAGGATGTCTCACGACCTGAATATGGGTATTGAATTGGTAGGTGTGCCTACCTACCGCGAATCGGATGGTCTTGCGGCATCATCCCGTAATGTGTATTTGTCTGATTTGCAACGCAGCCAAGCGCCGGCGCTACACGCAGGGTTACAGTTGGGTAAAGCAGCCATCGAAGCCGGCGAGCAGCATCCTGATGCCATCAAAGAACTTGTCGCAAACCACATCAACACAAATACCGATGGAGAAATTCAATATATCGAAGTAGTGGATACGCACGATATTCAGCCGGTTGATACCCTCACGGGACAGGCTGAGGTTTTAATTGCGCTGGCGGTCTATTTTGGCCGAACCCGGCTCATTGACAACGTATTTGTGTCAGTTGAGCAAAACTAGGCAGATTTTTTTAAGCGGTTTTGCTACATTGACCCCCATCACCCACCACGGATCACGACTGAAATGATCTTCACCTTGCATCCCGGTTAAACGTAACACCACCCAACGTTTTTCAGTCTTTGCAAGGCGCCACGGTATTAGTACTAAATCTCTGGTTAGCTGAAATGTGTACCCTCTTGAAACGGAACCATCTTTTCTGTGCCCTGCTTGTTTTTGTTGGATTGGGGCTCTTTGCTTCTACCTCGCAAGCACAAGATCGCCTGTATCCTGTGCGTAGCGGCAACGGTTTTGGGTTTATCAACAGCGATGGTGAGCTGAAAATAGAAGCCCGCTTTGATTCTGCACTAGACTTTGTTGATGGGCTCGCGCCAGTTAAAATTACTGGCTTGTGGGGCTTTGTAGATGAAAATGGCGAAATAGTCATTGATGCTTTGTACGACCGCGTCCACGTATTCTCAGAAGGGCTTGCCCGTGTAAGCCGGAAAGGTAAATGGGGCTTTGTGAACAGCAATGGGGAAGAAGTGATTAAAATACGGTATACGGATGCGCTGGATTTTTCAGAGGGATTTGCAGCTGTTCAACGTAAAAAAGGCGGCAAGGCCAAATGGGGATTCATTGATTTGACAGGAGAAGAGGTGATACCCGTTAAATTTGCCAGTGCACTCTCTTTTTCGAACGGCCTTGCACCCGTAGAGCGAAAAAAGAAGTTTGGCTTTGTATCAGCCGGCGGTTCCTGGGGATATATCGATACCACCGGTGAACTTGTTATTAAAGACAGTTATAACGTTGCGCGTGCCTTTAGTGAAGAGACTTCGCTCATTTACAACAAAGGCGTGTATGCATTTATCAACGCAGACAATGAGCGGATTATAGAAGCACCCTATGAACGCGTACACAGCTTTGCTGACGGCTATGCGCGTGTGTATGATGCCGGTGGCTGGGGCTTTATGGACAAAGGCGGCGAAGTTACCATCGATATGGTTTTTGACCATGCCTACGACTTCTCGGAGGGCCTTGCGCTCGTCAAGTACGGATTGAAGTGGGGATATGTCGACGAATCCGGCGAATTTGCCATTCAACCCCGTTTTGACAAAGGTTGGAGTTTCAATGGCGATCTGGCCCGCGTTTTCATAGACGGCCAAATGGGCTACATTAACAAGATCGGCGCGCTCATCTGGCCCATGGATGCTAACTGAAAGTGGGTTGAAGGTTTAAGGTGCTAAACAGGAAGCTTTCCTACCAAACACCTTAAACTTATTGCTCAACCTTCTCTATCCTCTTCGTGGGCTTCGTAGGCTTCGATAATCTCTTTCACGAGTCGGTGGCGGAGGACATCCGTGCGGCCGAAAGTGACAAAATCGATGCCTTCAACGCCGGCGAGAATATTTTTTGCTTCAATGAGGCCACTCTGGCTACGTTTGGGCAAGTCTATTTGTGACGCATCTCCTGTAACGATAGCACGGCTATTGGGGCCCAATCGGGTCAAAAACATTTTCATTTGCTGCCGTGTAGCGTTTTGCGCTTCATCAAGAATAACAAATGCAGAATGCAGCGTACGGCCGCGCATGTAGGCCAGCGGCACAATTTCCACGATGTTTTGGTCGATGTAGGTTGCCAGCTTATCCTGATGGATCATGTCGCCCAGTGCGTCATAGAGCGGGCGGAGGTAGGGATCTACTTTGTCCCGGAAGTCGCCTGGCAAAAAGCCAAGGCGTTCTCCGGCTTCTACAGCTGGCCGTGACAGCACGATGCGCCGTACTTTGCGCGATTTGAGTGCGGCAACCGCGAGGGCGACTGCCGTATACGTTTTACCCGTACCTGCCGGCCCGATAGCAAATACAAGGTCGTTGTTGCGCGCTGTAGCAACCAGTTTCTTCTGATTAGGTGTTTTTGCCTTGATCAGATTGCCACTCGGCGTATGTAGAATGGTATCGCCGTTTGCAGCAGGATGTTCGCCAGCGTCGCCGTTGGTCGAAGGTTTGATCGCCAGTACGGTTTCTACATCATTTTCAGTGAGCGAATTGTTTTTCTGCAATACGGTGACCAATTCATTAATCACCCGCTCGATACTCTGGTTCTCCTTCGCAGAACCATCGCCTGGCTTCTTGATGGCTGTAAAGAGCACCCGGCTCATCTCAAAGTAAGGCGAGAAACTTACTTTTTCTAGTTCCTTAGAGGATTGTTCATCAAC
>JBCCIM010000148.1 GCA_039111535.1 Bacteroidota bacterium
ATTTCGCGCCTGCTGCCAAAACAGCCGCTGACTAGTGCCGGCTTCCCAACTTTGTTGCGCCTCTTTACTGAAAGCTGTACGAAACGTACTTTGATGATGCATTTACCCATCAAAAGGAAAGCGTTATGATGCGTCGCCTTGGTATCGTACTGTTACTCTTACTTATCCCTGTGTTATTGGCCGTCTTTCCGCGCCCAACGCAAAGTGATGACTATGTATTACACAGGTTCGAGTTAAATCGACTGGACAACGACTTTTATTGCGAAGGGGCAACGTTTGGTGATGTGTCCGGAGATGGCCAAAAAGATATCGTTGCAGGCCCCTTCTGGTATGAAGGCCCCGCATTTGAAAATCGTCATAGTTTTTATGAACCACAGGCACATTCGATCGAAGGGTATTCTGCCTGTTTCTTCTCTTTTGTGCATGATTTTGACGGAGACAGTCAAAATGACATTTTGGTAATTGGTTTTCCCGGTGAAGAGGCCTCCTGGTATAGAAATCCGGGATCAACCACTGAAATGTGGGAACGCCATATCGTATTTAACGAAGTGTCCAATGAGTCACCCACCTTCGGCGACATAACAGGAGATGGCCTGCCAGAACTGATTCTTATTCATGATGGCCGATATGGGTATGCAGCCCCGGACTGGTCAGCGCCTGAGCAACCATGGCAGTTTGTACCTATATCGGAAGATCGTGGCCTGACAAAATACACGCATGGTCTGGGATATGGCGATGTGAATGGAGATGGCCGGCATGACTTGCTTGAAGCAAAAGGGTGGTATGAACAAGCGGATGGTGATTCGCTGTGGCTTTATCATCCTTATGATTTTGCAGCTGGTGGCTCACAAATGTACGCTTATGATTTTGATGCAGATGGTGACCAGGATGTCGTCACCGCAGATACCGCGCATGCCTGGGGCTTTCTGTGGCATGAGAATTTGGGTGATGAAGTATTCAAGCGCCATGTGATAATGGGCCGCAAGCCGGCCGATAATGCATATGGCGTAGCCTTTTCGGGACTCCACGCGCTGGCCCTCGTTGATCTAGACGGCGACGGTGTAAAAGATTTGCTTACGGGAAAACGCTTTTGGGCCCACATGGGTAAAGATCCAGGTGGGAAGCAACCTCCTGTTACGTATTGGTTCAAGACAACACGAGAAGAGGGGGGAGGGGTTAATTTTGTCCCTTATTTTATTGATGATTTGACGGGCGTTGGCACACAGTTGGTTGTAGATGATTACAACAATGACATGCTGCCAGATTTTGTCGTCGCCAACAAAAAAGGAATATCTGTTTATACCCACACAACAGAACTTGTAAGCCAGGAGGTATGGGCAGCTGCCCAGCCTGTGGCGCATCCTGATCCGAAAAATTAAAAGGAAAGCACGCGTGCGCAAGCTGCTATTGATAACTGCTGGAGTATTGGCAGGGCTACTGATTTTGCTCTTCGTTGGACTAAAGCTGTATCTCACAGATGAGCGGCTCCGGGCCATGGTTGAGCCGGCCATGGAGTCAGCTCTGGCGCGAGATGTAAGTATAGGAGGCTTCGAGCTCCGTTTGTTGCGGTCATTCCCGAACATAACGGTCGGCGCAACTGAGGTTGCAGTGCATACCCCGGCGAGAGACAATGAGCCGCAACCCGATCTGGCCAGCCTGGATGCGCTTTGGATTAAACTACCCATATTGCCGTTATTGCAAAGCAAGGTCCACATCACAGCACTTGAACTCGAGAAACCACGCGTTTTAGTAGAATACTATGAGGACGGTACCAGTAATTTGCCGGCCTTTGCTAGTGAAGGAGAGGAAGAGGCCGGTGTTGTTAAAGAAATCGCTATCGCGTCTTTCAATATTGTGGATGGGCAAATTGCTTACAGTCACGCAGATGGGACCTTGCTCGTGATTGAGGGTATGGAGACAACACTGTCGGCTGCGTTGCGTGACCTTGCCGCGGTCACTGGTGATGTGTCGATCGCCTCATTCTATTTTGAAACAGGGGGGATCACCTATGCGGATGGCTGGCCTGTTGTGGCGAATGTTGATGCAACAGCCAATTTGGATAGTAGTTGGGTTACGCTTGCAAACACGGCTTTACAAATCGACGCATTGGAGCTCGATCTGCAAGGTGATATTCAGGACTGGGACAAAGAAGCAATCGGCATAGACCTGGAAGTGGACGCGCCAAATGCCACCATTGAAGGGATATGGTCACTCATGCCGGCAGCACTCGTTAAAGACATTGCCGGGTTGCGAGGCACTGGTGCTGTAGCCGTTGAAGCAAGCATGAATGGGGTTTTGTCTGAAACGGAGTTGCCGGAAACCAATATCGCCATTCGAATTGCAGATGGCAGCTTGCAATACCCTGGTTTGCCCGCAGCAATACAGCAAATAAATCTCGATGCGGTAGCGGATCTTGAGTCGCTCCAAATCCGAACGCTTTCAGCTATAGCTGCGGGCGCCCTGCTAAACTTATCCGGAAGCTTGCAGCAGTACGCAAATCCTGTTGTGAACATGGCCGGCAAGCTGCAAGCTGATCTTGAAAGTTTACAGCAGTTTTATCCCCTTGAAGAAAATACCCAGCTTGCTGGCAAGCTGGATATAGATGCTTCGCTGCAAGGTGCTGTTGCTAAACCAGCAGAAATGAATGCGTCAGGACAAGTTCTCCTTGAAGCCATACAGTACAACAGTACTGCCCTTCAACAACCGGTATCTGATCTCAATGGGCAGCTCGTTTTAGCAGGTAATACGTTATCGGCGCAAGCTGTTTCGCTAACATCTGGTAAAAGTGATTTTACGTTTACCGGTGCGCTGCAAAATTATACTTCCTTTTTGGCCGACCCGTCAGAAGGTGTACCAGCCCCCGTGATCACAGGTACGCTAAACAGTAGGTATCTCGATATTTCTGAACAATTGTCGGATGATACGACAGCGGCAGGCCCCATTGAGCTGCCCGGCGTGATAGCAGACGTGGCGTTTAACGTAGAAGAAGTCGCGTACGGCGGTCTTTCTTTGTCAGACGCAGGGGGCAAGCTTGGCCTTGTCGACGGCGTCATCACATTCGAGGGGGCAAGCGCAGGATTTCTTGATGGTATCCTGCAGGCTGCGGGTTCATTTGATCTTTCGGATCCACTGGCACCTGTTTTTGATGGTACACTGGGGTTGAACCAGGTACGTGCCTCTCGCTTCTTTACAGCATTTAATCAGCTAGATCAGATTGCACGCCTGGGCTCCTTTCTCGATGGTTTCTTTGACAGCGAAGCTTCTATTGGATTGAAGATGGATCAGGACCTGAATCCGCAGCTTGAATCGCTCTTTGCAGAAGGTACGTTTGGTGCAACGGGCGGTGCATTGAAAGGTATGCCGATCCAGGAAAAACTCGCCAGCCTGACAGGGCTGCAGGCCTTAACCGATCTTGATGTAGGCGCCTGGACACACAAGTTCAATATCTCAGGAGAGAAAATGCACGTGCAGGCACTAAATTTTGGCGCCGGCGCATTCAATTTTGGCGTAAACGGATCACAAGGCTTTGACGGTTCGATAGATTACCAGTTGCGCGTCGAGTTGCCTGCTTCAGCGCAGGAGACGCTGTCCAATGCACCTTTGCAGCAAGCGCTTCAGCCCCTGTCGCAACTGGCCCAAGTTGCACTTGTTGATCCTGCCACCAACCGTATCACCCTCGACTTCGATGCTGGCGGCTCCTTTGCCTCCCCCGAGTTGAGTCTTGATAATGAGTTGCTGCGTTCCCGTCTTGACGCCCGTGCATCAGCACTAGCGGATGGTGCCCGTTCGGAAGCCCAGGCGAGACTGGACTCCCTGGAAAGTGCGGCCAAAATGAAGGCTGAGGCTGAACTCGCCGAGCAGAAGCGGTTACTCGAAGAAAAGGCGGCTGAGGAAGCAAAAAAACTACTCAGTGGCGTTGTTGATAGTAGCGCAATCTCAACAGATCTTGATAGCCTCAAAGAAAAGGGCGGCGAAGTCCTTAAAGACCGGCTTAAAGGTCTACTGGGGCGCAAGAAGAAAAAGAACTGATATTCAGCGGGCATTGAGATAACAATAAGTGCTGCTGTAGGTGAAAACAAAAGCAGGATTTTCTTATCTTGTGGGCCACTCGGATACAGTTTTGTGGATGGGACCAGCTTTTTTGAGATCACCTGAACTTTCTTAGACAATGTGGTTTAAGGATCAATTTCTGAATTTTTACTGGGATGACCCTATACCTACGGTTTGGCGTAAATTCCGACCAGGGCACGGCAACATAAATTGCTGTGCCTTTTTCATAACCGCTAGTTGAAAGCACTTACCACCAGCAGCGTGAAGCAGCACCGCAATAAATCTGGACAGCGCAGGAAGGGCCATGGTGGCCCAGGCCGGCAAAATAAAAAGAACCAAAGCAAACCCCGGCCGACCACGGATGAACCGATCCGCCTGAATAAGTACATTGCCCAGGCTGGCATTTGTGCCCGCCGCAAAGCTGATGAACTGATCAAAGAGGGCAAGGTGAAGGTGAATGACAAGCTGGTGACCGAAATGGGGGTAAAGGTTAGCCCAGGGGATGTGGTTGAGGTAAATGGAAGCCGGATTACGCCGCTAGATTGTGACTATATTTTGCTCAACAAGCCACGTGACGTGATCACCACCAATAAAGATGAGGCTGAGCGCGAAAACACACGCCGCATTGTCCTTGATCTGATTGAAGATCCTGGGCTAAAGAAGAAGGGACTCTTTCCCGTTGGTCGGCTGGATAGAAACACAACCGGTGTATTGCTCCTTACCAATGATGGAGAGCTTGCGCACAGGCTCATGCATCCAAGTTTTGAAATACAGAAGCTGTACTGGGTGAAAACCAAAGAGTCTGTAAAGCCAAACGAACTTGCCCAGCTACAGGAGGGGGTGATGGTAGATGGTGAATTGTACTCGATGGATGAAGTTGCTTATTCAAACCCACCAAGACATGATGAACTGGGTGTGAGCCTGCATGAAGGAAAGAATAGGCACATACGGAAAATGATAGAGGCCATTGGCCACAATGTGAAACGGCTTGAACGTGTTCGGTATGCGGGGATGACGACAGAAGGGTTGCGGGTTGGCCGATGGCGCCGGCTCTCAAGCACAGAGATCAGGAAGCTGCGACGCATCGTAAAACTCAAGTAAATACTACCACTGAAAATACATGGAAACAGGATTATATAACCACACCAATGGCGCCGGGAAAGGCGGCAAAATTCGTGGGTTTGGACTTACCTATGACGATGTGTTGCTCGTACCCGGACATTCCGAGGTTATGCCCCGTGATGTAAACACCGGGGCCATGCTGACCCAGCGCATCCGGCTTAATATCCCTCTACTTTCAGCTGCAATGGACACGGTGACGGAGTCTGGTATGGCGATCGCTATTGCCAGGGAAGGCGGTGTTGGTGTTTTGCATAAAAACATGACTATCGAGCAGCAAGCTGCCCAGGTTCGTCGCGTAAAGCGGTCAGAGAGCGGCATGATCCTCGATCCGATTACCCTGCATCCCGAAGACACGGTTAGCGCTGCACGTGCTCAAATGGCACGCTATTCAATTGGTGGTATCCCGATCGTGGATGCAGATAACAAACTGGTTGGTATTGCTACAAACCGAGACCTTCGCTTTGTACTGGACGCGTCTACTTTGCTCAAGGACGTGATGACGCGAGAACACCTCGTTACAGCGCCAGAAGGCACAACGCTTGAAGAGGCTGAGCAAACGCTGCAGCAATACAAAATCGAAAAGCTTCCGGTAATTGATGAGACCGGCCGTTTACAAGGGCTGATTACCTTCAAAGACATCGAGAAGAAACGGATGTATCCGAATGCCTGCAAAGATGAGCATGGACGCCTGCGCGTCGGCGCAGCTGTGGGCGTAACAGCAGACAGCCTGGAACGCGTTAAGGCGCTGCGCGACGCTGAAGTTGACTTTGTAATTGTCGACACGGCGCATGGCCATTCTGCCGGCGTGTTGAACGTTGTTCGTGAGGTGAAATCAGCATATCCTGAATTGGATGTGGTTGCCGGCAATGTTGCGACCGCTGAAGGTGCACAGGCACTGATTAGCGCCGGCGCTGATGCCATCAAGGTGGGCATTGGTCCTGGTTCTATTTGTACAACGCGTGTGGTTGCCGGCGTTGGCGTGCCCCAGTTAACGGCTATTATGGACTGTGCCAGTGTAGCCCGCGCTAGCGGTGTTGCTGTTATCGCAGACGGCGGTATTAAACAGACGGGTGATATCCCCAAGGCAATTGCTGCAGGAGCCAATTGTGTCATGATCGGGGGATTGTTTGCCAGGGTAGAGGAGAGCCCAGGTGAAACCATTCTGTATGAAGGGCGAAAGTACAAATCTTACCGCGGCATGGGCTCGATGAGTGCGATGCAGGCCGGCAGTAAAGATCGGTATTTCCAGGATGCGGAAGACGACATCAAGAAGCTCGTACCGGAAGGCATTGAAGGCCGCGTTCCTTATGGTGGCATGCTGAGTGAAGTGATCTATCAAATGGTTGGTGGCTTGCGTGCAGCAATGGGGTACTGTGGATGTGCCTCACTCGATCAGATGTATGAAAAAGCCCAGTTAATCCAGATAACTGCCTCCGGACTGAAAGAAAGCCACCCTCATGATGTATTTATCACCAAGGAGGCGCCCAACTACAGCTCTAAATCATAAAACCGTTATTGCATGAATAACATTAAAAAAATTCAGGCTTTAATTACGGCAGAAGATGCTGCAGGGGTCCTCTTGAGTGCGCTCACATGCATCCGTTGGGGATGTGGATTTACCGGGTCCAATGGCCTATTGCTAGTCACGTTGGATGAAGCCCATTTATTTACAGATGCTCGCTATACCACCCAAAGCAGGGAAGAGGTAACTGGTGCCACCGTTCACATTGCACCGGGACAACTGATCGACAGCCTTAATACATCAGGTTGTATGCCAGATGGCGAAGTGATTTTGCAAGCAGAGCACGTCTCAATTGCACAACATGCGCAATTACTTAAACGGTTGGGGGAACGCAATTGGTTACCCAAGTCACGACTGCTTGAAGCACAAATGGCGGTAAAGTCGCCTGCTGAAATTAACTTCATCCGGAAAGCTCAAGAAATCACTGATGCTGTTTTCGAGGAAATACTGTCTGTTCTCAAACCTGGCACTACAGAAAGGGAGATTGCTGCTGAAATAACGTATCAGCACTTGCAACGGGGTGCAACCAAAATGTCATTTGACCCGATTGTTGCTTCGGGACCCAATGGCGCGTTGCCGCATGCGCGCCCATCGGACCGAAAGCTTCAGTTAGGTGACCTGGTTGTTCTCGACTTTGGGTGCTTCTACAATGGGTATGCCTCGGACATGACACGGACCGTTGCTATCGGCAACCCTTCAGAGAAAGCGCGCGAAGTTTATCATGTAGTTAAAACTGCGCAACAAAATGCGCTGGATGCAGCAAGTAGCCAAATGACAACCAAAACCCTTGATAGTGTTGCAAGAGGCATCATAGAGGAAGCTGGATATGGAAGTTACTTTAACCACAGCCTTGGTCACGGCGTAGGCCTCGATATACATGAATGGCCCCGTGTTTCGTGGCAAGTAGACGATCCACTGGCCGAAAATATGGTGATCACGATTGAGCCGGGTGTTTATATACCAGGTGAATTGGGTGTGCGGATCGAGGATATGGTTGTACTTAAACCCGATGGATGCGAAGTGCTCGGGCACACCCCCAAATCACTACTTATCCTGTAGTAATTAAGTAAACAAAGAACAAAATACAGGTTTGCGGGGTTGGCACTTCCTGTAAATTACGCATCATACAGATCATTTTACCAGGTAATTATGAGCAAACAGTGGAATGCACCTCCTGCCATGCAGATCGACGAAAAAGGCGTCTATCATGTTGTTATGCATACAGACAGCGGTGTGATTGAATTGGAGTTGTATGCTGAGCATGCACCGAAGACGGTAAATAACTTTGTATTTCTTGCCGGCGAAGGGTTCTACGATGGACTTACGTTTCACCGCGTTATTCCAAACTTTATGATCCAGGGCGGCGATCCTACCGGTATCGGTAGTGGCGGCCCCGGATACCGTTTTGTCGACGAAACGATTGGCAACCCGCTAACCCATGAACGTGGCGTCATTTCAATGGCAAATGCCGGCCCGAATACGAACGGAAGCCAATTCTTTATCACCCATGGACCGCAGCCGCACCTCAATGGCCGGCACACTGTATTTGGCAAAGTGGTCCAGGGACAAGATGTTGTTGATTCGGTCAAGCAGGGCGATGCAATGAGCAAGGTGGAAGTGACTTTGAAGCCATCAGCGGCCTAGCCCGGCAGGCTTGATACGGGCTCTTTATTTTTTGATTTGAGCCTTGTTGTTAAATAATATTGTATAAAAAGGTAGTTGCACGATTTGCGCGCAGCTACCTTTTTTTGTTCAGAAAATTAGTGTATGATGTTACCTACTGCACCGCTGATAAGAATGGGCTTTCAAGGTATAAAAACGCCAGCATGGGTCGCTTTTCTGGGCTTTGAGTCTTACGAAAAAGATCCTGATTTCTATAAAGAAATCCTCCACATTTCCAGGCAAGGCATGATTGTAACTGGCTTGCTGGGCATGTTCGGCGTTATTGCCTTTGTAGCCGCAAAATCTTTTTTCGTCAACGCAACCATCGCATGGAGTTACCGGGGAATCGACCCTGAAACTACAGTTGTTGTTTGGGATAAGCTTGTCATGCTTTTTCTGAGTATCGCGTGTTTTGTGCTGGCCCGCACAGAAAACGGACCAAAGTATGGACGCGTGCTTATGGTTGCCATGGTCATTGTCTTCTGCATTTCGAGCATGCTTGATGACCTGATTATCGGCCAGGGGTATACCACCATGTTTTTGGTGCTTTTCCTTTCTTGTGCCGTTGGTACCATGCCCTACAGAGGCTGGCAGACCTTTCTCTTTGGCCTGCTCATCATTGCTATATTCCTACTCGCCTCATCTTACCTGCCTGTAATTGTTGGGGTACCTCATCTTAGAATGCCCAAAACATCTTATGTATTTGTAGGCATTATTACCATTATCTATACAGGTATCAGCGGACTCCTGTATACAAGCAGGTATCAGCAGTTTTTAGCTCGTAAACGCGCTGAAGAATTAAAACAACAGCTTGAAGGTGCACACGCTTCTTTACAAGGGTCGTATAAAAAGCTGAGTGAAACGCAGGATCAGCTTGTACGCGTTCAGAAGGATGCAGCGATGGGGCGGGTAACTGCCGGCATTGCTCATGAAATCAAAAATCCGCTCAACTTTGTCAACAATTTTTCAGAATTGATTGCAGAGCAGGCAGACGAACTCAAAGAGGAGCTGGCGCCTTTGCGGGCAAGTATGTCAGATATACAGGCTGAAGACATCAATGAGCTTGTCGACAACCTGAAAATTAACGCCACCAAAATCCATAACCATGGCGACCGGGCAAATCAAATCCTTGCCCAGATGCTCGACCATACATCCATCAAACAGCGATCAGTACAATCTACCAACATCCACGCACTTGTGGAAAAATATGTGCATCTGTCGCGCTTAAACATTCAGGCAAAAGCGCCACAGCTTGATATTGAAATCAAAAAAGACCTTTCAGTTGAAGATGCTGAACTGGAGATAGCCCCAAAAGAAGTGGGACAGGTTGTATTGAATCTCATGTCGAATGCGTTTGACGCAGTTGAACTAAAAGCCAAAGACGCCCAGGGAAGCTATTCACCTGTGGTAGAAGTCACAACGCAGCCGGTAGCGTCTGGAGTTGAAATCCAGATCAAGGATAATGGTATCGGTGTCTCTCAGGAGAATAGAGAGAAGATCTTTGAGCCTTTCTTCACGACAACTCGAAGAACCGGGTTGGGGCTGTCGCTGGCGCATGACATTATTACGCAACGCCACGCCGGTGAATTGCGGTTTGAAAGCACTGAAGGGGAAGGCACAACGTTTATTATAACACTTCCTTACCGCGGCATTCGCAACGTCAGCTAATCCTTATCGGTACAGAGGGAGCCTTTCGCCAGACAAGACCTGGTCGCAAAACGAAGTTGCTGATTCCTGGTTTTGTGTAGGCGGGCTGTCAGGGATGTAGTCGCCGTGCCCAGCATTTCTGGCATCGCGAATCTGGGTATGGGCGACGTTCCTTGGGACGGCATACTGCCGGCGAGCACGCGGACCATGGTAGCCAAGTGCACTGCCAAAGTCTTCGTCGCGCCAAAACACAAAGGACTGCAGCAAATCGCCGGCGGGATACGCGTACTTGAGGACACTGTCTTTCCGCGAAGCCAGAACTGTTACCCGGTTACAGCGCTGCATGGCTGCCTTGTAGCCATTTGGCACCGCCAGGGAATAGTCATCCACAGCTGCTGCCATCATGCACACCTGATCAGCAAAATAACCGAGCCGGCCAACTCGATTGATGGCTTCGAGGGCAACGCGTGCACCCAGACTATGCGTTGCAAAAGAGATTTTCGTGTTGCGGTGTAAATGATCGGAAATGAAGCGTGCCAGATAAAACCCTGTATCGTCTGCATCGCGCCCTTCAAAGGAGTAACTGATAGCGCCAGACCAGTGGTCGCCGGCCCATAATACAGACACAAGCGCCGCATCACGCATACGGGGGAGCTTGCGCGCCAGGTTATCCATTGCAATGCGGCCTTCTGCCCGATCCAGGTTGAAACCATGCACAAGAAAGACAATTTCGCGTGCGCGCTGTAACTGGTCGATACGGCCCCGTCGTAATTGGCCAGGTACAACAGCACCGCTCACATTTGCGCTCCTGAAATCAAGTTCAAATACCATCGATCAACCCCGTAATGCTGAAACTGCCGCCTGCAGGGCAGAGGAGAGGTCTTTTGCTATAGGTGCAAAGGGCACCGCTGCAAGGCCAACGATGACCGCCAGAAACATCATGTCCAGATAATAGCCAACGCCGGCTGCAATAAGTAGCGCTGCACAGGATGCCACAACACGCAGTTTCCCCGAATAATGGTTTTCAGCAAGCATCATTGCTGCATCTATCCGTGCATCAACGGCAAGTTCAAACCGACCGAGTATATTGCGGTCCTTGTCTGTAATGGGTTCAGAAGCTTCAAGTTTTGCTGCCACAGCTTGTAACTGCTCAGTGTGCTTCAAACCGAGCCAGGTCGAAATTTCGCCCGCATTCTCTTCGGTGAGCCCTATGCGAGCACCCTGCCGCAGCGTGCGTACGAGGGCGTCAAGATCTCCTTTGTACTGGCCTCGCAGCACGTGCTCAAAGTCAGCGCCGTAGGCGTGTTTAAACGTATGCCAAATGGGGCCAAGCGTTTCGCGGATCTGTCCGAATCCCATAAACCCGATGCGCGTCCATTTGAGTGCCTCAACAATGCCAAAAGCTGCGGTGCCGAGGGCACCTGTTGCAAGTACTATAGTGCCAATGTTCTCCATGTGCTGGTTTCCTTTGGGGTGGTTTCCTTTGGGTGGCTGCAATCCTTGTGGGGTCTTGTAACCAGCGTGCTTTATTCAAAAGTTCTCGTTTAAAGTAATGCGACAATGCCTGATGTTCAATATTCTTCTACCAGAACGCGTATTTTAACGGCGTCAGGCGCTGAAAGCACGCAATGAAGCTGCGTGTTGCTGCCATTTCTTACATGAAGCAGTTTATATGAAGCATCTGCTGGTTATTGCATACTATTTCCCGCCCATGGGGCTGAGTGGGGTGCAACGCATTACCAAGTTTGTTAAGTACTTGCCGGCATATGGATGGCGCACAACAGTGCTTACAGTAGCACCCGGAGGCTACTTTGCGTTTGACGAAGCCCTCATGCGTGATCTCGATCAACCTGAAATAAACATCCATCGCACGCAAGCTTTTGATCCAACCCGTTTTTTCAGGAAACAACGTACCATTGAGCTCCCCAAAGAGGCATCGCGCAAGCGGCTTTCCGGGTTGAGCCAGTTGCTTTTTGTGCCAGACAATAAAATTGGGTGGTACAGAATAGCTGTAAAAAAGGCCCTCCAGCTCCATAAAGAAAAACCATTTGATGGGATACTGGCAACAGCCCCGCCTTATACCTGTGGCCTCATTGCCCGGCGCGTATCAAAACAGTGTAACATCCCCTTTGTGCTCGATCTAAGGGATGACTGGCTGGAAAACCCGCGCCACCACTATCCTACAATACTCCATCAAAAAGCACATAAACGGTTGGAATCCAGTGTTTTTAATGCTGCCAGTTCAATTATCACTGTAAATGGGAGGATAGCGGATGCAATCAGGGGCCGGCATCCAAATCGCGCTAATATCGTCAGCGTAATCGATCAAGGCTTCGATCCTGAGGATTTTGAAACAGCTCCTTCAATTCCAAACGCTGCTCCGGAAACCCTGCACTTTCTCTATAGCGGTGTGTTCTACGATCGCCAGAAGCCAGATTATTTCCTGGAAGCTTTATCCCGGGTGGTTCGCGAAAATCCTGAAACCAGCGTAAAAGCGCATTTTGCGGGACTTGTCCCACACGACATGGAAGCACTCGTGGAACGTTTCGGACTCCACAATCATGTAGTACTTCATGGCTATGTTGACCATGACATAGCCATTGCGCATCTCAAACGGGCTGATGTATTGTGGATGACCGTCGGTAGCGGGCCCGGCCAGGAGCAAATATCGACCAGCAAACTATTCGAGTATTTTGGTGCGCAGAAGCCCATTCTTGGCCTTGTACCAGAAGGTGCGGCGCGACATGCGCTGTCAAAGTGCAAAGCAGCCTTCATTGCCCCGCCAGAGGATGTAGAAGCGATTGAAGCACAAATCAGGCTCATTTATGCGCAATGGAAAGAGAGCGTATTGAAGCGGCCGGGAGAGGCTTTTGTGGCCCAATACAACAGACGGCTGTTAGCCGGCGCGCTGGCAGATCTTCTGCGTGAAGCACTGAAGACATAACCAGGCTAGGAAACGTTTTATTTTTCATCTTTCTCAGCCGATTTCTCAAGAAAGACCTTGTATGAATAATGGCTGACATTCGATGAATCCTTACCTCAAGCATCTCAAAAAAGCCCTCGCTGACGCTGAGCGCCTCAAAGCATTAGAGCGCACAGAGCTTGTGGATAGCCCGCCGGAAGTTGCATTTGACCGCTTAACCACGCTTGCAACGCGCTTAACCAATGCGCCCGTATCCCTGGTTTCTCTTGTTACAAACGAACGGCAATTCTTTAAAAGCACAGCAGGTTTACCAGACGAATTATCAGCCATTCGCACAACACCGCTGTCACACTCTTTCTGCCAGCATGCAGTAGCAACAAAACAACCGCTGATTGTTGAAGATACGCGTACCCATGACCTGGTAAACCAGGTACAATCAATTGAAGATTTTGGCGTGCTGTCTTATCTGGGCATCCCACTACAAACACCTGCCAACCAAACCCTTGGTACGCTATGTCTGCTAGGATTTGAACCGCAAACCTGGACTTCCCAAACAATTGAAACGGTACAGGACTTGGCCTCCATTGCCATGACGGAAGTGGCGCTACGGCTTGAGTTACGTACCCAGCATGAGCTACAAACAGTGCTCAGAGAAAGTGAAGCGCGCTACAGAAGCGTTGTCGACGGGATTCACGACGTTGTATTCAAGCTCAACCGACAAGGTCAAATTACGTTTGTAAATCCTGCATGGTCCTACGTATTGGACGCAGATCCGGCAGTTACCATTGGCCGCCCGATCAGCGATTTTTTGCCAAGAGACACCATTTATGGTGCACCGATGAGTGCACTGCGTGCGCATGCTGACTCACAGGCCACCTATTCAACCCATTTCCTCGCTAAAGATGGAACCATGCGGTGGCTTGAAGTACGGGTGAGACACCAGCTTGATGGGCGAGAAGGATTGGCCGGTGTTATTACGGACGTAACTGACAGCTACCGCGTTGATGCGGAACGGGAAGCCAGAGAGCAAGCGGAGCGACATTTACGCCTCAAAGATGCGCTCCTGAGCAACATGAGCCATGAGATACGCACGCCAATCTCAGCCATTATGAGTTGCACCGAAATCTTGCAAGACGAGCTTGATGAAGAGCAACTGGATTATATCAATATGATCCGTGCAGGCGGGGAGCGGTTGTTGTCAACCCTTGATAAGGTTTTGCTTTACGCCCAGGTACAGAGCAAAAATTTCGAATTACACTATGGCTCTTTTGATCTTACCAAACTAGGCGCCAACCTGTTGCGTACGTTTGATGTACCCCAGCTAACATGCACCCTCGAAGCCCCGGCTTTTCTACCCGTGCAGACCGATAAGTCGTTCCTTGCAACGATACTCCGATGTTTACTCGAGAATGCTGTGAAGTTTACGCAGGAAGGCGAAATAACGGTAAAAGTTGCGACCCTGCCAGGCGCTATTCATCTGGAAGTTTCTGATACAGGCATCGGCATCGACCCGGCCTATCTCCCGCACCTCTACACCCCTTTTGAGCAGGAAAGCTCAGGATATGCGCGAAGCTATGAAGGCAGTGGACTTGGGCTTGCCCTTACAAAAGAACTGGTAGAAGCCCTGGGGGGCACGATTGAGGTAGAAAGCGAGTTAGGCACAGGGTCAACCTTCATTATTTTCCTGCCAAACGGCACGCCGGCTACCTGATTATAATCGTATAAAGCGCACGCTGGTCCGCGAAAAAACAGAAGCCCCAACACGAGAATTAGAAAGAAAAGCATCCATTGAAAGGCTTATCTGACGAGGCACTTATCTGGTAAAGGCCACCCAGCAAGTTATGCAGGCAATTGCATGTCACTATTGTCCTGCTGCGTGATCGGTTTTATAATACGCAGGACTTCCATTAGCTTTTCCAACTGTACAGGCTTACTAACAAACGCTTCCATGCCGGCTTCACGGCAGCGTAACTGGTCCTCTTCGAGCACAGCAGCCGTCATGGCCACGACCATAGGTCGATCTTCTTCGCTCCATCTTGCCATAATCTGCCGCGTAGCCGTCAGGCCATCCATTTCAGGCATGTGTAAGTCCATCAGCACAAGATCGTAGGTGCGCATATTTAGTGCTTGCAGTACTTCGGATCCATTGCTCGCCATATCAATCCGGTAGCCAAGCCGGCCAAGGATCCTGGCGATGACCTTTTGATTAACCACATTGTCTTCCGCAACGAGGATTTGCAACGGAAACGCTTCAGCAAAAGAGGTGTCCATCAGCTGTGGTTTGTGATCGGCCTGATCGGCAGCGTTGACTACAAAAACAGCGTTTAAGGCGCGAGATAAGGCAGCTTGCTTGAGTGGTTTGTTCAGGGTCGCCATCCATCGCTTGCCATTTTTGGTATTGACATTCTGACGAATAGAGGCAAGTGCAATGCGGGGCTTTTCGTGATAGATCGCGTGCCCCGCAAGCACTCCAGCTAACGCATTGCCGCTCATGCTCGGCATGTGCGTATCAATCAGAAAAACATCAAAGTCTGATTGTAAAGCGATCAGATCCAGTGCTGCCTGCGCTGAGACCGCTGTGGTTACGCGCATGCCTATTGCTTCGAGGCGCAACTGCATCAACTTCCGGTTCGTCTCCATGTTCTCAACTACGAGCGCATGTTTGCCGCTACAGGCCGTTACAAGTGCTGGTGCGGGCTTGGGTGCCGTAACGGTAGCATCGATGCCCAGTGCGATTGTAAAGTGGAATGTGGACCCCTCGCCGGCGGTGCTCTTAACCCACATAGTGCCTCCCATCAGCTCACAGAGGCCTTTGCTAATCGCTAATCCCAACCCGGTGCCACCGTATTTCCTCGTTGTGGACGCATCAACCTGCTCAAACGACTCAAAAAGCATATCAAGTCGATCTGCTGGAATTCCGATCCCTTGATCTTTTACTTGTATATGAAGCAAGCAGGTTTGTGCATCGCGCTCTTTCAATGCTGTGAGCACGGCTATCTCTCCCGTTTCGGAGAACTTTACGGCATTCGATAGCAAGTTAACCAAGATCTGGCGCAATCGCGTTACGTCACCAATTACAGAGGCAGGTACATCGGGGTCAATGTAATGGGTAAGTTCAAGACCTTTGTCAAACGCTTTGGTTGTAAGTAAGTCAATGGCTTCCTCAATGCAACTGTGCATCGGGAAAGGCTGCGCTTCAATGGTAACTTTCTCTGCTTCGATTTTGGAGAAGTCCAGAATGTCGTTGATAATCGTCAACAGGGACTCGCCACTTGATCTGATAATTTCCAGATACTCCTGGTTTTCCTTGCTTTGTTGAGAGTCCAGCAGCAAACTTGTAAAGCCAATGATGCCATTCATCGGCGTGCGAATCTCATGACTCATGTTCGCCAGGAATTCGCTCTTCGTTTTTGCAGCAAGCAGGGCTGCTTCTCGTGCATCCAGCAAGTCTTTATTGGTGAGCTCCAGCTCATCATTCATCTTTTGCAGCGCCTTGGTGCGCAGGCTTACCTTTTCCTCGAGAATACGCTGTTGCTGCTCAAATGTCCGCGTTCTCATCCGCACAATCAGAACAATAAGCAGTAACACCAGCGATACAACAAGTGCATGAAACCATCGTTTCTGCCAAACGGGCATCGTAATTTCAAACGTAAACGAAGCCGGCACCCGTGTCCACTGATTGTCGCCGTTACTGGCAAGCACTTTGAATGTATAGACGCCGGGGGGGAGGTTTGCATATGCCGCCTGTCGCTGCGGCTCTGCAGGCGACCAGGCAGCGTCAAATCCCTCTAATTTGTATTTGTATCGCGTTTTTGAAGGTGCCAGGAAACCTGGTGCAGCAAACAAAAACGTCAGGTGATTTTCGTCATGGCTCAGGGTCAGATTTTGCGGTAACCCAGTCCAGGCGGAAAGGCTATCAGCGTACGTCTGCCATTCTGGTTTTTCATAGAATAAATTAAGGCCTATGATGTGAATGGGCAGCGGCGCTGTACGACCGTCAAGGGATTTGTCGTATCGTGCTGCACCTTTTACTGTACCAAACCATAAGTAGTCATCCCGATCACGAAAGCTGGCTTGCGTATTGCATTCCTGGCCAATGAATCCGTTTGCCCGGTCGTATGATTTGACGTGCTTGTTACCTGTTACTAGATAGGTAGGCGTATCCAGCC
>JBCCIM010000149.1 GCA_039111535.1 Bacteroidota bacterium
CTATATAGCAGCCTTGTAATCTCGGTAAGGTCTCTGGCTGAACCACGCGAGGGATCTTGCAATACGACCTTGAAAAGGTTACGGTCGCCAAGAAAGCGGAACTCCGAGTTCAATACACTGCTATACATGTATCGCCGATATCGAAACAGTATCTTGATGAGACTTCGGAGCCGAAGCGGTTAGATTTCTGTGCCATAAACAGCAGCATCTATTTTTAAAGAGAAAATAGCATGCTTGTCTGTGAAATCTTTCTAGAATACACCTTCTGGTACTAGGTGATATAATATGCAGAGTTCAAGTGATGGTAGTCCCGTGACTTTCCACTCTCTACCAGCACATTGATCAGGTTGCCTTCAGTTGCCGCTTCCTGTGGAAGGAGCATTAGAAAGTTTAAAAGCATGGACAAAAGCCTCCCGTAAAAGAAGTTTTATTGATGGTGAAATAGGTTCTGACTAACGAAAACCTGGTGGGTCCGTGAAAGTTAGCCCGTAATAAACAGATATTTCCACATTAAGTCCACCCCAAAAACAGGGGATTCATCAAATCTGTGTTTTTCTGTTATTTACGTCTACTGATATCCTGTCTAAATGGACACCCGCAGTTCTACTAAGTTGCTCTAAGCTAAGAAACATAAATACGAGATGCTATTCATTCACAGGTGCTTCGTTTAAATTCGCCCCTACGACTGCAATCCGCGCCCATTTTAGCCCATCGTTTTAGCAAAAACGCAAATAGAACCGGCAGCCTTTGAATCGCCATCCGGGGCTTTTTTGTGTTTTCGTATTTCCGGGTTTTCGCATTCAGCTTCATATTCTGAACGCCAGCACAGAAGGCATTCGCAAAACGACTGAGGCTACCCAATCAAGAATCACGGCGCAACAATCGCCAATCATCAACCAGTTCAGAGGCACAAAAAAAGGGCAATGTCCTTGCCTGCTTTTTAATCAGCCGGCAAGGGCATTGCCCTATCTGTAAACTATAAGTCCTATCCTATTGAAATGCCTACTCCCCCAACGCCATCAATTCTTCAGCAGAAATCCAGAGGTTCAGCGCTTCGTTGAGCGTCACGTCATGTTTGTGGCGAATCGGATACCAGGCGGCTGAGTCGAACATCCGGGTAGCAATGCGCGCTTTGAGGAGGTTTTTCATCCACGCGCGCTCATTATCAACTTCAGTACGCGTAAAGTAGCGCGCCTCTTTGGTCGACTCTTGCAAAGCATCTTCAGCAACAATGTGTATGCCTTGCTCATCGAGGTAAGCTTCAAAGGCATTCATGGTTGCATCGCTAATCTGGAATTCGTCGATGAACGCTTCGCGCCGGTCCTCCCAGTTTTTGTGGAGCGATTCGCCATTGGCGTTGATCCAGTTGCGAACAAAATCGAGGTCGAACTGCCGGCCAAGTACCGCCTGCACATACATGCTGATAGAATCGCGTCGGATGATATAATCTGGCAAAATCCCGCCGCCACCAATCACGGTGCGCCCGGCAGTCGTCTTGTATTTCAGCGAATCAGGAATGTCACCAAGGATATCCTGGGCATCCAGTGAAAGCTCAGACTGGCGTTGTTCTACTTTGGAATTGTAGTAGTCTTCTTTGTCGCCACCGTTGTATGGCGTTTGCACAGATCGCCCTGAAGGCGTGTAGTACCGCGAGATGGTCATCCGCAATACGCTTCCGTCTTTGAGCGGGAATTGCTTTTGTACCAACCCTTTGCCAAAAGTGCGACGGCCTACAATTAGTGCGCGGTCGTGATCCTGCAAGGCGCCGGCGACAATCTCACTGGCTGACGCAGATTGCTCGTTCACCAACACAATCACCGGCATGTTTTCCAGAATACCTCGCACGCGGGCACGGCTTTCAGTGCTGAAGTCCGTATGCCGGCTCTTCGAAGAGACAATGATTTTGTCATCCGGCAAAAATTCGTCGCTGATCCGGATTGCCATGTCCATGAAGCCACCGGTGTTGTTACGGAGGTCGAGGACCATCCGCTGCATGCCGGCTTCTTTCAGCTCTCGAGAGGCCTCCATGAACTCTTTGTACGTAGTCCGTGCAAAGCGCTGCAACTTCACATACCCCGTCTGCTCATCGAGCATATAGGCAACATCAAGCGTGTTAAGCGGGATTTTGTCGCGAGTAATGGTGAAATCCATGACCTCATCATATCCGGGGCGAACAACCCTGACGTTAACTTTTGTACCGCGCGCACCTTTCAGTTTACGTTCAACATCTGCCTGGGTAAATCCGATCGCGGTTGAATCATCAACAGCAATGATGCGGTCTCCAGACCAGAGTCCAACCTTTTCGCTCGGGCCACTTGGCAGCGTACTCAACACAGCCAGCGTGTCGCCACCATCTTCCCCTTCAATAAATTCATAAGAGATGCCAATGCCTTCGAATGAGGCATTGAAATTTTCAGTGACATCGCGCATGCGTTCTGCGTCGATGTATATAGAGTGCGGATCCAGTTCATCGAGCATGCCGTCAATGGCTTCTTCAGCCAGGCTACCCGGATCTACGTTATCCACGTACCGCTGATTGATGATGGCAAAAGCCTGCTGCACTTTCTCCATCGACTCAAACGTATCATCACTAGAAATGGCAGAGCCAATCTGCATCCCAAGTAAGACGCCGACGATCAGTAGCCCTACACCAACCATGGCAATTTTTTTTCTACGCATATCTTTTTTTCCTGATTGATTCGACGCTCGGGTAAGAAAAACCTAATCTATGGTCTTTTTTATTAATGCAGCCATCTTCATACCGTTCCTGACAGATGGTGCGCAAATCAGACTTTTTGCCTTCATAAACAAGATGCAAAACGGCCTAAATAAAATGTATGGGTTGAACCGGCGGAGTCCGGAATGAAGGGGATAAAAAAATGTGCTGACTCAAGATGCGCAGCACATGGCAGTTACAAAGAAAAAATGTATTCCAGAAAGAAGTAGCGAAGACCCGTCACCTGGTGTTGTGACCAAAACTGGCACAAAGGGGTCAAGGCCCTATCAGACAGACAGGACCGAGTGAGAGATTGTCGTGAATGTAGATGAATCCATGAGGGATATTTTCATCAACCGCGTGATTATCCAATCAGCATGGCAAAACCGAGAAGCACCGTCATGGCGCCGGCCAGTATGAGAGCTGCATTGGTTTTAACGCGAAAATCTTCTACTCGATAATACATGACGTCCTCGCATGTTTAGTTACAGTTTGTCGATCCAAATGCTGAACAAGCTTGCAAACACAGTTCCAGACTTGTTATTTCAGCGCTTTCTGAATCAACTTTATTGTTATGACGGGTTTTTAAACAGGATTGTTACGTTAAAAGCGTTTTTTTATACGCATCCTGTCTAATCCCTGGCCAACAACTGTATGGTTTAGTAAACAAGGTGTGGGGTGGAATTGTCTTTATTACACCTCAAGGCGCGAGGATACCTATTCAAGTGCCGAATTTCGAAAGCCGAATGTCGAATTGGGATTTACCTGGAGAGCGGCGCGACACCCCTTATCCTTCGTCTAGGATAAAAATCTCCTTTAGATTCCGGGCGAGTTGGCCGTAGTCTAGGCCGTAGCCGATTACGAAGAGGTTTGGGATTTTGAAGGCAACGTAATCCAGATCCAGGTCGGCTTTGGTGGCTTCGTGTTTGTGGAGGAGGACGGCAACGCGGAGTGATGCCGGCTCCAGGGCGCCGAGTCGTTTCAACATGTAATCCATGGAGAGGCCCGTATCCACAATGTCTTCCACGATGATCACGTGACGGCCTTTAAGGTCTGCGTCTACAGCTTTCAGTTCATCTACGTTGCCACTCGACACCTTTTCATCGCCATACGAGGAGAGCTTCATGAAGTCGACCTCGCAGTCAACGTTCACCTCACGGAGCAAATCGGCCATAAACATAAAGGCGCCATTGAGGACACCAATGAAAATGGGTTTCTTGCCGGCGTAGTCTTTTGAGATCTGCTGCCCCAATGCTCGGGTGCGTGCCTGGATGGTTTCAGCATCGATGTACAGTTTAAACCGCTCCTCGCGGCATAGCACACTACGATCAGATATAGCGGGGCCTGCGTACTCTTCCATGGTGTTGGGAAAGTGATGGTATTACTTCAGTGGGGAAATACGGATTTGCAACCAAAGGTAACAGCTAGCTGCAACGTTTCACAGCACTGCACGCATCTTTGATGATTTTTAACGACGGTGCCAGGTACAGCTCAGCACCTGCTTCGTTGCCGGCCCCACCCGGACCGGCTCTGCGGCACGGTATCCCACCACCCAAACAATATCGTCACCTGACACAAGCACCCAAACATTGTCGCGCGTGTGGGAAGGCACTTTGAGGTCTGTCAACAAATCGCTCACCTTCTTCTGGCCCTGCATCCCGAAAGGCACAAACTTGTCTCCCGCTTCCCAGCGGCGCAGTTGCAGTGGCAATACCAACGATGCGGCATCTGCATAAAACTGCTCGGACTCCCCTGTAATTTTCGGCACGTTGTCAGCAGTCAGGATCTCAGTCTCCAATTGCCCGGCAGGGTATGTAACAGAAACACCAGCATCCACCAGATACAAATCAGCATCCCCATCACCGGTCTCAGGTTGCAGAAACACCAGTTGGTCGCGTTCTCGCCACACAACGATGGTGGCTACGGCAACTTTCCGCCCCACCTGGGCATCCAGCAGTTGGCAAATCGCCTCGGCATGTTGCCGGCCAATCGACAGGCCATTGAACCACTGACGACACGCCTCCATCACGAGCCTTGTCTGCCAGAAAGCCGGCTCTGCGGCAAGGCCGGGCAAATCGAGTGCATTCGCCGGTTGTGCATGTTGTGCAAACTTGTGCGCTAACATGGGGTGCAGTGCATGATCAACTGTGCCCTGCAGCAAGCCGGCACTGGTTGCCATGTTCTGAACGGCGCTTTCCCCAAACACTTTTTCAATAGCCGGTAGCAAGGTATGTCGCACCTTGTTCCTCAGGTATTTCTGGGACGCATTGGAGGCATCTTCCCGCCACGTAATGTTGTGCGCCACCGCATACGCCGTTATCATGTTACGTGACACATCAAGGAGCGGCCGGATCAGGTGCACTTCAGATGCCGGGTTTAGCCGGCGGGCATACGGCATGCCAGCCAGCCCCTCCGCACCACTGCCGCGCATCAGGTTGAGCAACACTGTTTCCGCCTGGTCCTCCTGGTGATGCGCAACGGCAACATGGTTTAAGCCTGCTTCTCGCGCGACTTTCTCAAAAAAGCGGTAGCGGGCAGCGCGCGCAACTTCCTGAAAAGAGGCGCCTGCTGCTTGCACATGAAAGTCCTCTTCAACACGGTAAATAGCGCAAGGTACCTCTATTTTATCGCAATATGATACCACCAGGGCTTCATCGGCATCAGAAGCTTCGCCCCGCATCCTGTAGTTGACGTGGGCAACCTGCACGGGGTAGCCCAGGGATTGCATCACGTGCAAAAGTACCATAGAATCCACACCGCCACTAACACCGATCAGTACTGGCTCCACTTCGGACAGTAATGCGTGGGATTGGATAGTACGGCGAACCTGGGAAACCATAACAGTGGTGCCGATCAGGCGTTTTTGCCAAATCGCTTCTCCAGTTCTTCTACGGAGATATTGATGATGGTCGGCCGGCCATACGGACATACATAAGGCGTATCACACAGGAAGAGTTGATCCACCAGCGAACGCATTTCTTTTATATCCAGAGGCGCACCGGACTGCACAGCGCCTTTGCGGGCAATACTTTTGGCGAGGTTCTCCCGACCTTTCAGTTTCAGGCCATCCAGGTTGGTTTTGAATTGTTCCAGGATTTCCTCAAGGATGGTCCGTTCATCCCCTACCCGTATTTCTGAAGGAACGCCTCTTACAATAACGGAATTACCTCCAAACAATTCGATCTCAAACCCGAGCGCTTTCATGTTCGGCATGAGCTCCTGGATGAGCGCAAATTCAGCCGGATTAAATTCGATGGTGTGTGGAAAAAGCAGCTGCTGCGAAAGCCCAAACCCGCTTTCCATGCTGTGTAATGCTTTTTCGTACAACACCCGTTCGTGCGCGGCATTCTGATCGATGATCATCATCCCGGAACGAATCTGGGTGAGGATATAGCGGTTGTGGAGTTGCCACAGCAGCGTCTCTTTATCGCCCGTACGGATACGCTCGTCTTCCGCGTTGGTACTGGAAGGAATCAGCAACTCCTCCTGAGGCGCTTCAGGTGGTGGCGCGTTGTACATCCGCGCTGAAAGATCGCCCGGGGCAATGCCTGAAGATGCTGGCAACTTTCCGCTGCTCCAGTTGCTGCTGCCCCCGGACCAGTTGCTTCCTCCTCCCTGTCGGCCCGCAGGCATCGAAACAGGATCAGGCGGCCAGGTGGTTTCCGACCCTGCCGGCGATGCTGTGCCCAGATCCATTGCCGGCGGCATCATACCCGATTCCATGGACAGTTGCGGCGACAAAATTGCAGATCCCAGTCCCTTGCGAACAATGGTGCGAATAAACCCGTAAAGCCCGCGCTCATCGTCGAACTTCACTTCTGCTTTCGTAGGATGTACGTTGACATCTACATGTTTGGGGTCAATCGACAGGAAAAGCGTAAAGAAAGGATATGCATTCTCGGGCAGCAGCTCTTCATACGAAGACCGTACGGCGTGTTCGAGATAGCGGCTCTTTACGTACCGATCGTTGACAAACAGGAATTGCTCCCCGCGGCTCTTGCGATAGAATTCGGGTGTGGATACAAAGCCTGAGACTGAGATGTAACTTGTTTTCTCTTCAACCTGAAGCAGTTGGCCATCGAGTTGTTGTCCGAATAGCGCCACGATACGCGTTTTGAGCGCGTCGTAAAATCCGGCGTCCTGGGAAGCCGGCAGATGGTAAACTTCATTGTTGTCGTGCAACAGGGTGAAGGAGACCACCGGATGCGACAACGCAAGAAATTGAAACGTCTCGACCAGGTGTTTGAATTCGGTAGCTGGCGACTTGAGAAAGCTGCGTCGTGCTGGTACGTTGTAAAACAAGTTGCGGATCGCAATCGATGTGCCGGCAGGCGCAGCACAGGGCTCTTGTTCAACGAGTGCTCCCCCATCCATGCGGATGCGGACGCCCGTGTCGTCGTTAAGCCGGCGCGTTTTTAACTCAACCTGGGAAACAGCAGCAATGGAAGCCAGCGCTTCACCACGGAAGCCCAGGGTACGGATGGAATCGAGGTCGTCAATGGATTTGATTTTGCTCGTCGCGTGCCGCTCAAAACAGGCCAACGCGTCAGCTTCCGACATCCCACAGCCATCATCTATGACTTGAATGAGTTCACTGCCGGCGGCTTTGAGGATAAGCTTGATTTCAGTTGCGCCGGCGTCGATGGCATTTTCAATCAGCTCTTTGGCCGCAGAAGCAGGACGCTGCACCACCTCGCCCGCTGCAATTTTATTCGCCAGCGAGAGGGGCATGGTCTGGATAATGCCGGCTGCTTCCAAAATGGGTTGAATGTTTAAGGTTGAATGTATCGCAAATGCCCAGGTTGTAGGCTAAAGGTACAGAAATAGCAGCCTTTAATTTAAAACTCCAACTTGATGGGTTAAAAGTTGAAGTATAGAAAAGCAGCAAAGGTTAACAGTACCAACGCGTAAATGATGCCTACAGGGCTACGGCGCCGACTGGCGCGGCTCTGAATACGGATGCGTTCGCGGAGCTTCTTTTCTTTCTCCGGATTGTGAAATCGTGGCTGATAATCAAATTTGCGGTGTTTAGCGCGCTTTGAATTAAAAATGATGCCCATCCAATTGTACCTTTCGCCTGCTGATTGGGTTAGCGTACTTTATACATCACCTCTACCCCATCGTTCCGTTATTTAAGCCAACTTTCAGGCCTGTTTTTGAATGTCGAGCACCGGGCATTGAGCGCGCCAGGTAGCCCATTTCGTATTGCCGCGTTTTTGTGATCCCATTCGACAATTATAAAGCCGCCAAAAAAACAAATTACCCTCTTAAGAGGGTCGATCATGATTTTATCATGATTGGGGTGTGTAAAACACTGGCTCAGCACAACCAATATCTATTCCTTATACCGAGCAGGAGTGTTCAGAAAAACCCATTAATCCTATGGCCGTGGGAGATCTCGTCAAATGCGCGGCGGTGAGAGAGTTATTTGATGGGCGGCCTTTGGTGTCCTTTTTAAGCGCGTAAAAAGGACGTAAATAGTTCTTTCAAATAACCAGGGCATCCCCGTTAAGATGTGCGTACGTTCACTTTTTGCTTGCCCAAAATAGCGAACCCCCAAAAGGGCACCATCAAATAGAGGCGCGCTTTTGTAGCCATTCGCTCACGCCTTCCTGAACTTCATTCAGGAAAACGTTCGATAAAAGCCGCCACGCATTTGGCAGACGTCCTTCTCACCATATATCCAGAATAAGAGGTTTGCATGCCAAGTTGAGAATTTTCTGCGCACCCTGACCCTTTGGAAAGTATCACACCTCAATGTTGTGTATCAACCAGCGCCTCCACTCGCGCTGGATGACAAATTGAAAACTAGTCAATTTCCCATTCAGGAATTAAGCCACATCATTGCAATCAATTGTAGAAGTCGTACAGGCTAAACGAACCCCAATACTTGAAGTAGAAATAGTAAAGGGGCATGATCAAGATAAGCCCATCAATACGATCAAGCACACCGCCATGACCCGGCAACACATTGCCAGAGTCTTTCACACCAAACAGTCGCTTCAACCGGCTCTCTACCAAATCACCTACTTGTCCGCCAATTCCACCGATAATAGCACAAGCAATAGCGTCTTGCCAGCTAAACAACGAAAACAGAAAGAGCTTGAATAGTATCGCAGCAACCAGCGCCCCGGCAAATCCACCCAGGCTGCCTTCCCAGGTCTTTTTCGGGGAGATGGCAGGCGCCAGTGGTCTTTTACCAAATGCCTTCCCTGTGAAATAGGCAAGGGAGTCGGTTACCCAGACGATGAGCAACAACCCGACAATCAATAAAAACCCCAAATACGAATCAGATGAGATCACATAGCTTCGCAGATGCAGGGCAAACGAGAACATCCAGGCCGGGTACACAAGTCCGGCAACCATCCAGGACAGTTTTTGCCAGTTGTCTGTACTTTTGCCATCAAACGTATCATACGTAATCAGACCAATCAGGGAGAGCAGCAGCATCCATTCAAACTGACGCTGTATTTCCAGTCGCAGTACCACAACTATCCCCAACATCAAACCTATAAACAGATGCCGGCCTTTGAGGCCCACCATGTCGTAAAACTCCTTTTGGGCCCCCAGAACGAGTACAACGACAAGGCCGGCAAACCACCAACTGCCGAGGTATGTCAACCCACCAACAATCGGAATACCCACCAGGGCCGTGAGCAGGCGCTTGGTCAAATTAGACATATACTTTACACCAGATTAACAGCAAATCGGTGTCTTACACTTGATGGGTTTAAGGTTTAACATTGCAGGTTTAAGGTGCTTTTTATTTAAACCTACACCTTAATCGTCGTCCTCATCACGCTCTTCATCATCCTCGTCAAAAGGACTGGCGGAGAGGGCTGCCTGCTCGAGTTCTTCGTCGGAAAGTGGGGCTTCCTGCAGCAAGGCTTTGGCCTGCTGTTCGTGTTCTTCGGGCACCATCACCTTAATCTGGGCCATGTCGCCCAGGGTGAGGTTGTAGGCATGGTCGCGCTTGTTGAGGATAACAGCCGGGATGTCTTCGTTGCGCAAGCGATCGCGCACGAGGCCAGCCTCATAATCGAGTCCGGTTCTGAATACCGTTTTCCACTTGTCGAACCTGCGGTTCTCCATAATTAGCGTCGTTTAGCGTGTTAGGAAACTACTGGCGCAGCGTTGCCGGCTGCCCCAATCCTGTCCCGCGCAATCTTTTCCATCATGTATAAGACGGCGGCCAAGATAAGAAAACCAGCGATTAATGCCGGCACAGGCACCTGCATGCGCTCCAATTCTTCGAGGGTGACGTCGCTTTGCCCTGATAAATAGATACCAAGACATACGGCAAACGCATTGTTGGCAAAGTGAATGATAATTGCCAGCCACAGCGAGCCAGAGCGCCAGGTGATGTAGGCAAGGTAAATCCCGATCACAGAAAGCGGAATCACCTGCGTAAACCGTAGGTGGAAAAAACCAAAAATGACGCCAATCAAAACGATGGCCGGCAACACGCCCATGGCGCGTTCAAACTGTCGCTGGAGGTAGCCACGGAAGAGAATTTCTTCGCAGATGGCCGGCGTGAGCGCCATAACAGCGAGGCTAAACACGAGCCCCAGATCCTGTTGCAGCACTTGCTCGATCAGCTCCAACTGCGACTCTTCCAATTGCCGGATGGCATCAGGCAAAGGAATTTGTGCGTTCAGGTTGCCTAACCACCAGGCAATGGGTGTGAGTCCGACGAGGCCAAAGACCGAGAGCCCAACCAGCGACCAGTTGGGCGTACGGAAGCGTAGGAACGCCCACTTTTTGCGGGAGTGCCAGCCGGCGATAATGAGAAACGGCAGCGCAAGTGCGAGGACTTGTCCGATTGTATTGGCAATCAGCAGCGGTTTTGCATTCTCAGCGATGACCGTCTCCAGCGAGTTGAGCACTTCCATTGGAGGAATGCCCTGCGCCATAAGAATGCCGAAGGTGGCGATGGGGCCGACGATAAAATGAAAGAGGATCAGTGCCAGGAAAATCCCAAAAAGCGCGGTGAGCCAGGGCGGAAATTGCTGGCGCTCGATGAGACCATTGAGTGGAATAGCGCCATCGGGCTGCTCCCAGGCATCGGACAGCGAAGCATATTGAGGTCGGGGTGGGGTATCAGCGCGCAGCTCGGTTTCCATGTGTTGCTATTCGTGATCTCGTGTTTTTGTACTTCCGTGTTTCCGGGTATTGGTGTTTTCGTTGGCACCAACCTGGGTCTAACGCCTGCTGAACGACGCACGGCGCAAAATTGGACGCGCTCAGCACGAATCTCCAAACGACATCGGTGAATACAGTCTCAATTCTACGTATTGTACCAAGCATCTGTCGCGAAGTTTGCCGGCAGGTAATTACCAGATCGATCGCCGAGCAGGAATTTAAACACGTTATGACGAAAAAACGAAAACACCGAAACACAAATTCGTCGGAACAAGCCGGCGAATAAGTCATTTCTTGCTCTCCAAACGCGCTTGTAGCTCAGATGGATAGAGCGTTGGTTTCCGGTACCAAAGGCCGGGGGTTCGACTCCTCCCAAGCGCGCGGAGTTAAAAAGGTGTCCCAGTAGGGATGCCTTTTTTCGTTTCACCAGGTTTTGGATGGCAAAAAACTAACCGCGTACGCACAACCCGCTTGCAGGACATCCACCCATTGTATATCCCCTCGGCCCTTCGTATCGTACCCCCTCCCTACCAATCAGACCAACACAGCCATGCCCTACCCAGCCTCCATTTTCCAGGGATGCGCGCCGGCCATTATGACCCCCTGCAACGCACACGGCCGGCCCGACTTTGACGAACTTGTCCGCGTGGCGGAAATCCTGGTTGCAAAAGGCATGAAAGCCGTCATTTGGGCCGGCTCGATGGGCGGGTGGCCCAACCTTAGTCTGCCAGATCGCAAAGAAGGTGTGCGCCGGCTCGTAGAAGCTGGTATCTCGGTAATTGTCGGTACAGGGCACCAGAATCCGCTGGTATCAATTGAGATCGCCGATCATGCGCGCGAAGTAGGTGCAGCCGGACTGATGATCATTCCAAGACAGAGCTCACGCGTAGCCTGTGAGCCGGCACAATATGCGCACTTCTGCGCCATCCTTGAAGCCGCCGGCAAATTGCCGTGTGTGGTTTACAATAGCAAGTACTATGGCTTCGAGGTCAAAGCCGGCCTCTTTTTCAAGTTGCGCGAGGGATACAAAAACCTGGTTGGGTTTAAAGAATTCTGCGGGGCAGAAGCATTGTTTTACGCTGCCACAAACATCACAAGCGGCAACGACGACCTGATCCTGGCCGTGGGTGTGGATACGGCAGTTTGTTATGGATATCTCAACTGTGGCGCTACAGGCGCGATCACAGGTATCGGTAATATTCTACCCGAACAGGTGCTGTACATGATCAAGCTCTGTGAGCACGCTGTTTCAGATGGCAAAGATGCAGCCCTTGCCCGTCGCTATGCGCTTGAACTGGAAGAAGCTTTTGGCACGCTTGCAAAATACGACGAAGGTCCCGACCTGGTATTGTACTACAAATACCTGATGGTTCTCGCCGGCTACAAAAAGTTCAAACACAGCCTCATTCCTACTGACACACTTTCTGATACCCAGAAGGCCCACGCGAAAGCGCAATACGAGCAGTTCCTGGGATGGTGGACAGCATGGGAAGGACGGATTTGGTGTGAATCGCACATTCAGTTGGTTTAGATTTGCCAAACGGTGTCAGTGCACTTGCCACAACTGTGGATCCGTAGGCCAGCTGAAAGTATCGTCGTGCCATTCCTGGCAAAGTGATACCCTCCTAACTCCTGGCTCTAGTTGAGTCTTTCCCACAAATTGCGTATTTCTGAGAACGCACCGACAGGCTACCCTGCTCGTGCACCTTCGCCCTCCTGAACATACGCTTTAGACAATCATGCACGCACGTGCCTTTACCTTTCTTGTACTCATCTTTTTCCTTGCCTCCTCCTGCCAGACCGGCCCGCAGCCGATGGCTCCCGACACCGTCGTAGCGGAGCTGCAGAAACGCCTCATCGAAGCTGAAGCCGGCACCGAGATCCTGCTCCCTGAAGGTACCTTCTCCTTCCAGCGCTCTCTTTCCCTCAACGACACCCCCGGCATCACCCTCAAAGGTGCCGGCAAAGGGAAAACCATCCTCAACTTCAAAGACCAGATTGAAGGCGCTGAAGGCATGTTGATCAAAAACGTCAGTGGCATCACACTCGAAGGCTTTACGGTCGTCGACTCTAAAGGTGACGCCATAAAGGTGCAGGGCAGCGAGAACGTGATTATGCGTGACCTCGAAGCCACCTGGACCGGCGGTATGCTTTCCACCAATGGCGCCTACGGCCTCTACCCTGTCAGCAGCACCAATGTGCTCGTGGAGAACTGCGAAGCGTCTTATGCAATGGATGCCGGCATCTACGTCGGGCAGTCTACCAATGTTATTGTGCGGGACAATTATGTGCACCACAACGTGGCCGGCCTCGAAATTGAAAACACCATTGTGGGTGAGGTCTACAACAACACTGCAAAATTCAACACCGGTGGTATGCTCATTTTCGACATGCCCGACCTTCCCCAAGTCAACGGCGACCGTATCAAGTTCTACAACAACCTCATGGAGGACAACAATAACGAAAACTTCGCTCCCAAAGGCATGGTTGTCAGCACCATCCCCCCGGGCTCAGGCATGATTATCATGTCGCACTCCAACATCGCGGCCTACAACAATACCATCAGGAATCACAAAACCATTGGCGTAGCCGTCAACAGCTGGCTCTTTACGGGCGTGCCGTTTGAGTCTGAAGAATTTGATCCCTTCAGCTCCAACATCAACCTGTATAACAATGTCATCAGTGGCAATGAGGGACCGGCGGACGTGTCCACGGAATACGGCCAGCTGCTCACCGCCATTACGGGTGGTGAGCCGGTTGATATCCTGACGGATGGTATCTTCAAACCTGAGTCTTACGATGAAAACGGACAGGCGCAAGGGTACTGCTTCAAGAACAACGGCGAAGCACTGTCTTTTGTAAACCTGAACGCCGGCCTCGGCGCTGCCCCCGAAGAAATGATGCAGAACAAGACGAACGATCTGAGTCCGTTTGACTGCGAACTGCCGGATTTTGATACGAGTGCACACAATGCTTGGCTCGGCGCAGGTTGAGCGAAGCATGGCGACCTGCCTCCCCCCTGTCATCCTGAGCCACGCGAAGGATCTCTACCGGGCTGGCAACCTGCCCCCCCCCCAACATCATCCTGAGCCCTGTGGGTCCCGGATCAAGTCCGGGATGACGGGTGTGGCGGACTGAGAACTGGCGATTGCTGGAGTGTCACGCTGCTTTCCTCAACATCATCCTGAGCCGTGCGAAGGATCTGGGCGAGCAGTAAGGCCGCGGCTTGGAGTCTGCGTTATGGGAAAGCGAAAGGCATTCCCGTGGGTCCCGGATCAAGTCCGGGATGACGTGTTTGCCGGGATGACGGCTGCGGCGGAATGACGGCTGTGGCGAAAGTATGAGAAAACAAACTATCAGGCATACAATGCGATTACCGGTTTTAATACTACTAGCCACCACATTGCTAGCCGGCTGCCAGCCCGGGGGTATCACCGTGCCTGATAAGCCGTACGAAACGCTGTCGGCTTACAACTTCTTTGAAGGTGAACTCGCCAGTCTGACGCCGAGCGCCGGCGTGCTGCCCTACGACCTCAACTCTCCCCTCTTCTCCGACTACGCGCACAAAGCGCGGTTTGTCTGGATGCCGGCAGGCGTCAGCGCCAAATACACCACAGAGGGTGTGCTGGACTTTCCGGAAAACACTGTGCTAATCAAAAACTTCTATTATGAGAACGATGAGACAGATGCATCGAAAGGCCAGAATGTCATCGAAACGCGGCTGCTGATCAACCGTGGTGCAGAGTGGGAAGCTGTGGGGTATATCTGGAATGAAAACCGCACTGAAGCTTACCGGGAAGTTGTGGGAGGGATTCAGGCTGTCAGTTGGGTTGATAATGCCGGCACCGCACGGTCGACCAATTATATAATTCCCAATAAAAACCAGTGCAAAAGTTGCCACCTGGCCGGCAAGCAGCAAGTGCCCATTGGCCCTAAAGCGCGTAACCTCAACAAACCTTTTGCCTACAACGACGGCGAAATGAACCAACTGGACAAGTGGGCGCAGGTAGGCTACCTTACAGGCTATACGCCAACCGATACCCACCCCAAAGTTGCCACCTGGAACGATCCGCAAACTGGCACCCTCGAAGCACGCGCGCTCGCGTACCTCGATATTAATTGCGGGCACTGTCACTACCCCGACGGATCCGCCAACACCTCCGGACTCACGCTGCTTGCTGATGCGCCGGTTGACATGGCTATGGGCATTTATAAAGCTACCGTTTCGGCCGGCGCCGGCACGGGTGGGCATACGTATTCGATTGTACCCGGCAATCCCGACGAATCCATTATGATTTATCGGATGAACTCGAACAACCCAGGCGCGATGATGCCCGAACTCGGGCGCAGCCTGATCCATGAAGAAGGGGTTGCGCTCATTAGCGAATGGATCGAAAATTTAACAGTAGATGCCGCCCACCAGCCATCTGCTCGCTTGCAGTAAAACCACTGCGGCTTTACTTAAGACACCCGGCACGCTCCGCCTGCCGTAAACCACCAATTATATGCGTATCAAAACACTAACCTGTTTGCTCCTGTGCTCATTTTTGCTGGGCGTAAACGGTTTTGCTCAAAACATTGAAGGCTCTATAACCGATGAAGAAGGCGCGCCCCTATTTGGCGCAAGCCTGATTGTACAGGGCACAACAACAGGGACCACAACCAATGCTGATGGCGAATTCAACCTCGCTTATGCTGGCAACTACCCGATTACGCTGATCGTTTCTTACATAGGATTTGAAACGCAGGAAATTGCGTTATCTCAGGCAACGACAGACCTTCAAATTCAACTTGTTGGACAGGTCATAGTTGGACAGGAGCTTGTGGTATCTGCTTCGCGCCGGCCAGAGAAATTGCAAGAAGCGCCCGCCGCTGTCTCTGTGTTGAGTGACGCCGAGTTATCAGCTTCTGGCGCCACCGTAACGCCCATCAGAGCGCTCGTCAACACGCCCGGCGTTGAGCTCCAGCAGCAAACCGGTCAGCGGATCAATCTCGCCTTGCGGGGCAGCAGCGGTGTCTTTGCAACGGATGTATTCCCCATGCTCGACTACCGGTCGCTGATTTCTCCGGGACTCGAGTTTTTTGACTCACAGAACTCCCCCATTAACAACATCGACCTGGAACGTATCGAAGTTGTCCTTGGCCCCGGCTCTGCACTCTACGGCCCAGACGTTACTTCTGGTGTTGTGCATTTTATCTCTAAAGATCCTTTCCGTTATCCGGGCACTACCGTGGAGTTGGTTGGTGGTGAAAATAGCACCTTTAAAACGGCAATCCGCCACGCCGGCCACAATGACGATAAAACTTTTGGCTACAAGGTGAACGCCCGTTACGGCAGTGGCAACGACTTCACGCTCAATGCCGGTAACGACCAGGATGCCCAGGTACTGTCCAATTTCCAGGATGCCATTCGCCGCGGCTTTGTGACCAGCGAAGGCTTTGTAGATCCACAGCAGCAAGGCCCCCTCCTCTTTGAGCAAGGGCAGGTCCAGGACCCTGAGTATTGGGCTTCTGCAGTCAACGGCCAGTTGCACTTCAGGCCTGGTGACGCCACTGAAATTGTCGGTTCTGGTGGATGGAATGCCGGTAGCTCCATTTTCTACAATGAGCTCGGCGAAGGCTTCACACACTCAAACGAGTACTGGGGACAGGTACGCCTGAATCACAAAGGCTTCTTTGCCCAGACGTACTATATTAAAAATGATGGCGGCAGCGACGGTAATCCGGTTTACCTGAACAGGACCGGCCTTATTGTGCCGTTGGAACGCACCCATTTTGAAGCACAGGCGCAATATAACTTCAATACGCCGGCGCTATTGGATGCAGAATGGACCGCGGGCGTTGACTTCAGGAATGCCGGCGCCAATACTGAAAACCACGTGTACGGCAGGAATGAAG
>JBCCIM010000150.1 GCA_039111535.1 Bacteroidota bacterium
CAAAATTGAAGAAAGCAACGTATTCATCGCCCAAACGCAGATCCCGATAGGCGCCAAATACAAAGAGCCGTTTCTTTCGAGGATAGATAGTTTTTGATATTTGGGTGGGGTTTTCGTGATTTCGTGATTCTGTGATTTCGTGATTCTGTGTTTTTGTGATTCTGTGTTTTTGTGATTCTGTGTTTTTGTTAGTGTGCACTTCTTTTGGGGGAAACATCAATACTGCGCTTTCACCCTCCACGTCATGCCGGACTTGATCCGGTATCCAGCGCGGCGAATGGGGAATAGCGCTTCGCTTTTGTGGGACCTACAGGCTCAAGGCTCAATTCCCACGACTCGACACTCGGCATTCGACACTCGGCATTCGACACTGGGCAATCCCCGCAATAAACCCATCTGCACCAGCACAGAACCTTTTATCCCACCAATCGCCACATTCGTGTCACGGTGCGCCGCGTTTGTCACATTTGCTAATCTGCACGCATAACCTCCCGTAGGTTGAGCAAATAGTTTCTGGAATAAACCCTCCGTGGGAGCGTGTTGAAATGTTAGAGATTCGAGATCTGGTCAAAGTGTACCCCGGGCCCGTTGTTGCACTACAGGGCTTGCAGCTATCCATTCCACAGGGCATGTTTGGCCTGCTTGGGCCAAATGGCTCTGGTAAATCTACCTTGATGCGCATCATTACCGGTTTGCTCGAACCCACATCGGGGGCAGTGCTCATGGATGGACACAACGTCACCGAAACACCGGCCTACATATGGCAGCGCCTCGGCTACCTGCCACAAGATTTTGGGTTCTACCCGAACCTGACCGGGGAGATGGTGCTGAAGCACATGCTGCGCCTGAAAGGGGTAGAGGCACCCGGTGGGTTAAACAAGCTGGTTGCTTCTTTATTGGAGCGGGTGAATTTGAGCTATGCCGCCCGCAGAAAAGTGAAAGCGTATTCGGGCGGGATGAAGCAACGGCTCGGCATCGCCCAGGCTATTGCCGGCAACCCGGAGCTCGTTATTGTAGATGAGCCGACTGCCGGACTCGATCCGCAGGAGCGCATTCGGTTTTACCGCCTGCTTTCTGAACTCGCGGAAGAGCGCACGGTGTTGCTTACAACGCATATCGTGGAAGACGTCGCCGTCTTATGTCCACAGTTTGCCGTTATGCAACAGGGCGAAGTATTAGCCCAGACGAGCCCGAGTGCGGCCTGCGCGGCCATCGAAGGGACCATCTACGAAGGACAGGCTGATCAGGCCCTGCTGGAAAAGCTGACCGAGGCAGGATTGGTAACCCGCGCCTACCTCGTTGAAGGTCGCAACCGGCTCCGCATCCATGTGAAGCACGATGTCGTGCCCGATGGCTTTACAGCGGTTGCACCGACCCTCGAAGACGCTTACATGTTGATCCAGCAAGGAGGTGCATCATGACCAACCGACGCTTCTTTCATGTACTGCACCATGAATGCCTGACCATCTTGCGGCTTCCTGTTTTCTGGGTATTGTTTTTTGTGGCGCTTGCTATCACGATGAGTGTAAATCCGGCTGCGCTGATACCACGGAGTCAGATTGCTAATTCTGGCGAGTTGTTGTTTGTGAACTCAAAATTTGTGCTCGCCCAGTACTTTGCGCTGTCTGGCTTTTTTACGTTTGCTTTGCTAGGATCCGTGATCGCAGGATTGTCTGTGATTCGCGATCTGGAGTCGAATAACACACAAATCCTGCACAGCACACCGCTGACGGCCTTTACGTATATCGCCGGCAAGTTCGCCGGCATTGTCTGCGCGCTTGTTGTAGCGCTGGTTATCCATATGCTGATTGCCGGACTCATTTATGAACTCCGGCCAATGGATGACCCGATGTTGACAACCGGGCCATTCCATCTTTCAAACTACCTCATTGCATCCGTCGTTTTTGCCTTTCCCGGTATGCTGTTCTTTTCGGGCGCAGCTTTTGCCGTAGGTACAATAACGCGGAAGCCGATGGCTGTGTATGCTGTTGGGGCTGTCTTGTTTATTCTTACGATGCGTTACTGTGTGGTATCGTCGCCGGCAACAGTAGGCCCAACCCTGCATGCCGTGTATTCCTACCTCGATCCATCTGGCTTGCGCTGGTTGATCCACGATGTATTTGCGTTGGAAAAAGGCATCACATTCTATAACACTGCGCCACTTGGTCTCGATGCTACCTTTATCGGCAACCGGGTGTTGATGCTAGGGTTTGTCTTGCTTTTTGTTAGCGCCGCTGCCCTGTATTTTCGCGGCTGGTTGCGCCGGGGTGGGGCAGCATCTGGTTTGTTTAAGGTCTTTAAGAAGAAGAAAGCGGTTGCAACGCTGGACGCTTTAGAGGCATCACCGCACACCTTTGCTGACCTTCGCGGATTGTCCATGTCAAACAGTAAGACAAACGGGTTTGCCAGCCTCTTTAGACTGGTTAGTGCTGAGTTTAGGGAGTTGTACCGGCAGCCCGTGGTGTACGTATTTGGTTTCTTTATCCTCGCGCTGGTGACGGAGACCGCTGTTGAATCAGCTGAAGGGATCCTTGGCGCCACTGCTTACCTCACCGCGGGGTCGATCGCCGTTGCCGGCTACGACATTATGGTTGTGCTGCTGTGCATGCTTCTGCTGTTTTATGTAATCGAACAGAGCCAGCGGGATACCGTCACGCGGTTCTCAGACCTGCTGTATACCACGCCTGTGTCAACAGTCACACTGATGCTGTCGCGGCTGGTGATTGCACTTGTGCTTTGTGCCGGCATCGTTGTGGTGGGTATTGCGGGGGCTTTGATGTTGTTGCTTGCGCAAGGCAGTGCCTTTGTTGAAGTTGGTCCGTTTTTGCTCATTTGGGGCGCGCTGCTGGGTACCACGTTGTTCTTGTGGATTTCCTTTGTCTTGCTGATGCTTTCGGTGTTCAGAAATCGCTATGTCGTCTATGGTATTGGCATTATGGCACTCGGAATCAGTACCTACATGCACGTTCAGGATCAATTTACCTGGGCGAACAACTGGGATTTGCTTGGCACACTGCACTGGTCTGAAATGGGACTCTTCTCATTGAGCGGTATGCCTTTGTTGTTGAACAGAATCTGGGCTTTTTCGCTTGCCGGCGCCTTGTTTGTCCTGGCCGTCATGACCATGCAGCGCACACGTCTGGATTCACTGGCACTGTTGGGCCGCATGCAGTTACAACGCGTTGGCCGGCTGGCGATCCGTATTTTGCCACTCTTTGTCCTGCCATTGGTACTGTCTGGCTACATCAGTCATCAGATCAATGAGGGGTTTCAGGGAGACAAAGCTGAAGCCGTGGAGAAAAACTACCGGCAGATGCATTACGTAACCTGGAATGGGTATAAACCACCCAGCATGATTGCTGTGCATGCAACCGTTGATTTGTACCCGGAAGCGCGTGCGATGGATGTTGACGGTGTGTTTGAAATGGTCAATGATCGTGCAGTTGCGATGCCGGCTTTGCCTTTTACAGCCGGCCATTCGTTCGACGCCATTAGCTGGACCTTCAATGGCACGGCCATAGAAGCAGAAGAACGCGCTGGCTTGCATGTGCTGAGGCCTGCCATTCCGATACAGCCAGGCGACACGTTGCGTGTGGGCTTTAGCTACCGTTCGGTTTATCCACGAGGGTTTACCAGAAATGGCGGCGGGATGCGTCACTTTGTGCTGCCGTCAGGCGTACTGGTCTCTACGATGCGCGGAGAGTTTCTGCCAGAACCCGGATTTGATGCACAACGGGGGATGTCTGGTGATGTTGTTTTTGCACCGGCCAACTATGCAGATATGGTTGGGCACCTGGATGTCTCAACGGCCACCGAGAAGCCAACCTTGTTTAGCAGCAAACTGCAGGTGTCAGCACCGGCTGCTTATGAAGTGACTGCCACGGGCGTTGAAATGTCCCGGCAGACGGCCGCCGGCCGCACGGTCACTACCTGGGAAACGCCGGCGCCAATTTCGGTGATCAACGTGATGGCTGGTAAGTGGGCCGTCGAACAGGCAGATGACGTAGCCGTCTACTATCACCCGGAGCATACGTACAACGTGGAAACGATGCTGGATGCCATGGGCGCGGCCAAAGAACACTTTGGCGACTGGTTTGCACCGTATCCATGGCAGGAACTCCGCATCAATGAGTATCCCGCTTTTGATAACAATGCAACTGGTTTCCCGATCAACATCAGCTTTTCCGAAAGCATTGGATTCATGACCAAAGATGAAGCTGGCGCTTACTTGCCGTATGTGGTTACGGCACACGAGGTGGCGCACCAGTGGTGGGGGCATATGATCTCACCGGCTGAAGCGCCAGGGGCTGATTTCTTAATCGAAGGTATGGCAAATTATTCAGCGCTGATGTTGGTCGAAGAAGAGAAAGGTCGAGAAGCGCGCGAAGCCTTCTTAAGGTATATGGAGCAGCAATACATCAGGCGCCGGCGCGCTGACCGGGAGGTGCCGTTGCTTGAAAACATTGCTACAGACACACAAGGCGAAGTTGTCGCTTATAATAAAGGGGCCTGGGTCATGTGGATGCTGCAGCAGCAAATGGGTCGCGAGGCATTGATTGCCGGCTTGCATGGCTTTACAACGACCTACAATGTAATGCAAGACACCATGCCCGCCGCGTTGCCTACTCTGCAGGATATGCTAAATCATTTACGGGCCCAATCATTAGATGCTAAAGCGTTTGATGCCTTTGTTGCCCAATGGTTTGGTGAAGTGGCCTTGCCACGTTTCCAGCTTTCAAAAGTGACGCGCGAACAGGTAGATGGGATGTGGGAGGTACGCGGCACTATCGTGAATGCCGGCACTGGTGTTGTGCCAACGGAGGTGTCTGTTGTACAGCAGATGCCAGACTATGAACGCCGCAAGCTAACGTACGAAGGTGAAATTGCCATCGAAACGGTTGTTGTACACACCGATGAAGGCAGAACCTTTACCATCCGTACTGCATTTGAACCCGAAGGTGTACTGATCGACCCACACCTGAAAGTTTTGCAGCGCGATCGGTACAAAGCGATGTTCAACTTTGATGAATAACTTCTCTATTGGAGCAACACATTTATATAGGCCTGGGGTCTAACCTGGGCAATCGCATCGAGCATCTCCAGTGGGTATGCCGGCACTTTCAGGATCATGCATTGCTTGCGGTGCAAGCTGTATCACCTGTGTATACGTCGGCTGCCCACACGCTCGGTGACCAGGCGCAGCCTGCCTATCTCAATGCGGTGGTTCAGCTTGCATCCAAACTCGAACCGTTGCAGGTACTGAATGTGTTGCATGCCTGTGAACGTGCTGCCGGACGCGACCGCGAAAAGGAAGGGCGGTGGGGGTCTCGTACATTGGATCTGGACATTCTGGCATACGGAACCGAGCGCGTGGACATGCCCGGACTGACGATTCCGCATCGCCGTCTGGCGGATCGTCGTTTTGTTTTGCAGCCCTGGTCGGATCTTGCTCCAGGGTTTATAGTGCCTGCGCCTTTTGGTAAAACTGTTGCGGATTTACTGGCCGGCTGTGAGGATCATGCAGAACTTGCAAAAACCTCGTTGCAACTGCTTGACTAACGGGGCATAAAACCCTACCATTAGGCCCTCACCTGATTTTTTAGCGCCTCCGAGTTTGCTGTCATGTCAGACGAAACCCAAGAAGATACACCCAATGCAGCCGTTGCCCTACGCGATGACCTGCGGTATGTGGTTATTGAAGGGGTTATCGGTGCCGGCAAAACCAGCCTATCCAGGCTGTTGGCAGAGCGCTTTAATGGTAAACTTGTACTGGAAGAGTTTGAAGATAATCCGTTCCTGGGCAGGTTCTACGAAGACCCCAAACGGTGGGGTTTTCACACGCAATTAAGCTTTCTTGCCAGCCGCTTCCAACAACAGCGCACCGTACACGACCGGTCGTTGTTTCATCAGGTTGTCATCAGTGATTACCTGTTTGAGAAAGATCGGATTTTTGCCCATCTAAACCTGAAAGACGAAGAGCTGCAATTGTACGAAACGCTCTTTCGGCAAATGCAGGTCTCAACGCCACGGCCCGACCTTGTCGTTTACCTGCAATCATCGCCGGATCGGTTGATGCAGAACATTCGAAAGCGGGAACGCAACATCGAGCGGCAAATGAGCAGGAAGTACATTGAAGAGCTGAACGAAGCCTACAATTACTACTTTTTCCGTTTTGACCGCAGTCCCTTGCTCATTATCAATGCGAGCAATATCGACTTTGTGGAGAACCCCGAAGACCTGGAAGAGCTTGTGCGGCAGATTGTGAGCGTCAATCATCCGGGGACCACGTATTTCAATCCTGGACAGGCTGATCAATAGCCCGGCTATACACCGAAGCTGAAGGTGATGGTGTGGTAGCTTTCCACCGGGTAGCCATTCTGCCGCGCCGGCCTGAACATCCACCGTGCAGCTGCTGATCGTGCAGATTCTTCCAGCCCGTAGCCAAGATCTGTCACCAACGCTTTCCCGCTTTTGCCATACAGGTACTGTTCAACCACACGGGTGTCCTGTACTTTGCCCTTTTTGTCTACCAGCACTTCTACAACTACTTCAGCTTTTATTTTCTTGCGCATGGCAGCCCGTGGGAATTCTGCTTCAACAAGGCGAATCGCGCGTGGGGCAACATCAGGTGCTTTGGATGCGCCGGCGTTGCCCGCAGGGGCAGGTTGGTCGGGTGATTCTGCTTCGCCGTATTCTTCCAGCGTGAGAAAGGCTTCTTCGAATTCGACCTCTTGCTCGAGCACAATGTCGTCTGGCACCACAAACGGAATGACGGGCGGCGGAGGCGGCGGAGGTTTTTGACTCTGCCGCGTAGGCTGCACCTCTTCTATAGAAATGAGCTCTTGCCCGCCAGTGTGGTATGGGAACGCTTCTGGTGGGGCGTCAGAGGGGAGAGGCCAGAAGCGGAAAATCAGAATGAGTAACAAAATTGCACCCGCCGTGCTACCCAGTATGCGCAGGCGATACGGGCCGTTCTGATCGTGTAAACGATGGGTAGCCGGCATGATACAAGAGGCGTCGACGCCTGAGGTCTGGCAGGTGGAATGAATACTACAAATTACTCAGTATCCCTAGTACACGCGCTGCGCGTGAAGGTTTTCGTGTAGCTTGCAATAGGGCGGCCCTTAAAATCAGATTTCCGCGCTAAAGTTACAAGCCAGATGGAAGCCCGCTAAAATACAGGGCAATCTGAATTTTCGGAATGCATTGCTGGTTTGTATTGATACAACAAACAAATCTGAAAGGATCGCGTTATACCCCGCTGAGAAAAAATTTGCAAAGCTGGCTGAGTCGCTTGAGAATCCAAACAGCAATTTGTAAATTTGTGCATTAAGGAATAGTAACCAACCAGGACAAAACTACTTCAACATTGGAAGCCCGCTTCTTTCGAACTCACCCTAATTACCACCACTGCATATTTTCCGGATAAGGATTGGCCTTCCCGTCATTGGGAGGGTTTTTTTGTATCCGGCAGTTTTTGGAAGCGGTATTCTTTAAAAGGATCATGGAAAAAAGAACGATGGCTGCACGTAAACCATGTAAACTTGCACTGGAAGATGGGACTGTTGTGTCGGGCTACGCAATAGGCCATATCGGCGAAACAGGTGGTGAGCTTTGCTTCAATACCAGTATGACCGGATACCAGGAAATTATGACTGACCCTTCCTACCATGGGCAGCTCATGATGATGACGTACCCGCACATCGGCAACTATGGGGCAATGGATATTGACGTTGAGGCGCGTCGCCCGATGATTGCCGGCTTGATTGTGCGCTCTTTTACCTACCAGTATTCAAACAAGCTTGCCGACGAATCACTCGAGTCTTTTATGAAAAAGCACGAGTTGGTTGGTCTTTCAGGGGTTGATACCCGCGCCCTTGTGCGCCATATCAGAGATAAAGGGGTAATGAATGCCGTTATCTCTTCAGTAGACCTCGATGATGCAAGCCTCGTGGCAAAAGCCAAAGGCTGGCCATCCATGGAAGGGCTTGAGTTGGCCTCCCGTGTAACCACAGAAGAAGCCTACGATTTCTGCACCGGCGACGGTGCACGCATTGCGGTATACGACTTTGGGGTAAAAACGAATATCCTGCGCTCCTTTCAGGGCCGCGGGTGTACCGTGCGCGTATTCCCCTCCGCAACACCACTTGAGGCCATTCTGGCCTGGCAACCGGATGGCATCTTTATGTCAAACGGCCCTGGTGACCCACGCGCGATGCAAGACGCCATCAACATGGTGAAAGAGGCAGAGCACACCGGAATTCCAATGTTTGGCATTTGCCTGGGCCACCAACTCATGGCTTTGGCGCAGGGGATTGATGTCTACAAAATGTATGTCGGCCATCGCGGGGCAAACCATCCTGTACAAAACCTTGCGACGCGCAAAGTAGAAGTCACCACCCAGAACCACGGGTTCTCTGTAGATCCCGCGTCCATCGCTGATAACATTGCTGAGGTTACCCACCTTAATCTCAACGATAAAACCGTAGAAGGACTCCGCTTTAAACAATTTAAAGGCTTCTCTGTGCAGTTCCACCCGGAAGCATCTCCGGGGCCGCACGACAGCCACTACCTGTTCGATGCCTTTTTATCGATGATTGCCGAGGATGGACGCGTGCGTTCAACAAACGGTGATGCAGATGGACTTGCGCTGGCCTAACCGCCGGCGCCTTTGTGCCGCACAGCTCTTACTGTGCACAATCCTACGTACCTGCCCGGGGCCCAGGGCTCCAGGCTTTCGTACGCCCGAACTGTACTGAAACAGACCTTTACCGCAACCTAAATTCTACATAGAATACAATGCCGAAGCGCACGGACATAAACAAAATTCTTCTGATTGGCTCGGGGCCTATTGTCATCGGGCAGGCCTGCGAGTTTGATTATTCGGGTACACAGGCCAGTCGTGCCCTCATGAAAGAAGGGTATGAAATTGTGCTGGTGAATTCGAATCCTGCAACCATCATGACTGATCCCATGACGGCTGACAAGGTGTATTTGAAGGAGTTGACAACGGACGCAATCAAAGAGATTGTTGAGATTGAAAAGCCGGATGCTGTTCTGCCAACCATGGGCGGACAAACCGCGTTGAATCTCGCGCAGAAACTCTATGACGAAGGATACTGGAAAGAGCAAGGGGTGGAAGTGATTGGCGTCGACATCGACGCGATCCAAATCACTGAAGACCGCCAGCAGTTCCGCGACCTGATGGAAGAAATTGGGATTGACCAGGGCCGAAGCCGGGTTGCCAAAAGCCTGCTTGAAGCCAAAGAGATCACGCAAGAACTGGGCGGGTTGCCCATCGTTATTCGCCCCTCCTTTACGCTCGGCGGTAGTGGCGGCGGTATAGTATGGTCAGCGGATGAGTTTGACCGCAAGGTGACGCGCGGACTGGAAACGTCGCCTGTGCATGAAGTGCTGATCGAGGAGTGTCTGTTTGGTTGGAAAGAGTATGAGTTGGAGTTGCTCCGCGATAAAAATGAAAACGTAATCATCATCTGTACGATTGAAAACATCGATCCGATGGGGATTCATACCGGTGACTCTGTCACGGTTGCACCGTCGCAGACCCTCACGGACAAGCAATTCCAGCACATGCGCAATGCGGCCATTCACATGATGCGGTCCATTGGCACGTTTGCCGGCGGTTGTAACGTGCAGTTTGCCGTAAATCCGGAAAACGGGCGGATGATCGCCATCGAAATCAATCCGCGCGTTTCACGCTCTTCTGCGCTGGCTTCGAAGGCTACAGGGTACCCGATTGCAAAAGTTGCTGCGCGATTGGCTGTCGGCTATACGCTTGATGAGTTGCCGAATGATGTTACAGGCACTACGAGTGCATGTTTTGAGCCTTCCATTGACTACGTCATAACAAAAATTCCCCGCTTTAACTTCGAGAAGTTTGAAGGGGTGGAAGAGGAGCTGACCACCCAGATGAAAGCGGTAGGGGAAGTCATGGCAATCGGTCGCACCTTCCCGGAGAGCCTGCAAAAGGCATGGCAAAGCCTTGAAATTGGGTATGCCGGCCTCGGCGGCGACCGTGAAAATGTAGACCGCGCTGAAATTCGAGAACGGCTGAAGCGCCCATATTGGGATTGTACGCTTCAGATTCGGAATGCCTTTAAATTAGGCGCCTCGATTGAAGAGGTGGCAGACATTACAAGTATCGACCACTGGTTCCTGAGCCAGATCAAAGGCCTGGTCGATATCGAAAATGCAATCGAAGAACTGACGCTCAAAGAGATTGACGCAGAATTTATGCTGCACATCAAGCAGCATGGATTTTCTGATGTCCAGATTGCCTTCCTCGCAAAAGATGAGGTGACAGAAGACGAAGTGCGCGCGCATCGGAAGTCGATGGATATTCTCCCAACCTACCAGGTAGTGGATACCTGTGCCGGCGAGTTTCCTGCACAAACCCCTTATTTTTACTCGTCTTACGAGACAGCCAACGAAAGCGAAGTTTCCGACCGCGAAAAAGTAATCATTCTCGGCAGTGGCCCGAACCGTATTGGTCAGGGGGTAGAGTTTGATTATTCTTGCGTACACGGCGTGCTTGGATCGAAAGAGATGGGCTACGAGGCCATCATGATCAACTGTAATCCGGAGACCGTTTCAACGGACTTCGATATTGCAGATAAACTCTATTTTGAGCCCGTATTCTGGGAGCGTGTCTACGATATCATCGAGCACGAAGGCGACAAAGTAAAAGGCGTGATTGTGCAGTTTGGCGGTCAAACAGCGCTTAAACTTGCCGGCCAACTGCAAGAAAAAGGCATTCCGATTCTGGGGACTGCTTATGAAATGATGGACCTTGCAGAAGATCGGGGCAAGTTCTCCCGCATCCTCAAAGAGCTGGAGATGCCTTTCCCGCCGTATGGTATGGCAACAACAATACCAGAAGCCATAGAAAGTGCTGAACGCATTGGCTATCCGATTCTTGTTCGGCCGAGCTATGTGCTTGGAGGGCAGGGCATGCGTATCGCCATCAACAAAGAGGAAGTGGATGAGTATGTCCGCAGGATCTGGAAGCTGCTTCCTGAAAATCAGATTCTGCTCGACCTGTTTCTGGAGAACGGTATTGAAATCGATGCTGATGCAATCCGGGATGGTGACGAGGTTTGGATCACAGGCATCATGCAGCACATCGAGCCGGCGGGGGTTCACTCCGGCGATTCTACCGCTGTATTGCCACCCTACGACCTTTCTGACACCGTCATCAAAACCATTGAGACGTACGTCAAGGAAATTGCAAACCGACTGGATGTGATTGGCCTTATCAACGTACAGCTTGTGATCAAAGATGAAGTTGTATATGTCATTGAGGCAAACCCACGCGCCTCACGGACCATTCCGTTTGTGGCAAAGGCAACAGGTATCGCTATCTCCAATATTGCCACGCGGGTGATGTTGGGTGACAAGTTGGCTGCGCTACGGGAGCAGGGCCTGCTGGAATCAACCCTTGAAGGCTATGCGATCAAGGAGCCGGTATTCTCGTGGTCGAAATTCCCGGAGGTGCCAAAAGAGCTGGGACCAGAAATGCGCAGTACTGGAGAAGCAATTGCGTTTGTAGATAAGCTAACAGACAAGCACTTCCAGCGTCCTTATGAAATGCGCAACCTGTATCTCTCCAGATAAGAGGCTGCAATTTTTCAAGTTTGGTAATTACGCCCGTTATACCTCGCGTGTGACGGGCGTATATTTTGACCGCTCGACCGTCTTCAGGAGAAACTTGCTGGAGAATTTGCCACCGTTGTATTTTTTGCAGCATTTGCCGCAGGCATACAGCTTCCGACTGCGCCTGAAAATGGGTGTGGCATGGCCGCAGTTTGGACAGTAGCGAATGTATTTGCTCGGCGGCTGCTTAACCTGTGCCGTGGTGTAGCAGCGTTCTGGCTGGGCCCCGACGCGCCGGCACGCTTCTTTCCAGGCCGGCCCATGCCCGGCAGCCTGGCCGGCAAGCGCGTGTGCAACTTCGTGTAAAACAGTATCCATGCACTGGGCCAGGGTATTGATTTTAGCCAGGTGGATGGACAACGTTATTTGTTGGCGACCATAGTCGCAGCTCCCAAATCTTCTGCGTGCACGATCCCATCTGAAGGTCCAGCCGGCCTCGGCCAGTTCATACCGTACCAGCGCTTCGTTTGCGAATTTCTCGATTTGCTCCGTGTGCTCCATGCGTCAGGAAGAACGATTGCTTTTTTGCTTCGCTATCAGTGAATGCCAACGATGCGTTGGCTCTTACCGCGGTGTCAGCACTGTGGCAAGTTGTGTTTGTGGAAAATAGGATGCGCCCTTCACAAACACTAGCCGCAACTACATGCTTAATCGTAACGAGAGACTTGGAATTCTAGGATAAAGGTACCTGTTGTCCTTTTCCAGTTGGCCATCAGCGAAGAGCAAGCGCCAATCAGCCACGTTTTTTCGATCAAACGCATTTAAGACATCAAATTTGAGTTGCAGGATGCTGTTGTTGATTGCCACATTGTAAGCAAGGCCGAGGTCGATCTGATAGATGGCCGGCAATACGTGGTCTTCCGGTTTGCCAAAATCGAAAGGCGGCTGCAGTCGGGTGCTGCTTCGGTGCCCAAAGTAGTCGTAGTAAGCTTGCCTGAAGCCCCACGAACGGCCCCATACGCCGGTGAATCGTCCAGACAAAATAAAGGATGACGTCACATTGGCCTGCAATACGAAATCTGTTCGGTGTGGCTCGTTCCATGGAACGCTGGCCCACTCATTGTTGAATAGCTCTGTTGCTTTTCGCCTGATGTGGCTGTAGTCGTATGTCAAATGCGCGTAAAAAGGGCCGCTAAGCCATTCAATCGAAAATGAACCACCTATATTTACGCTTTTTGCTTCCGGGATAAATTCTTCCGGGCCAACGGCTAGATTAGCCGTTTCGACACGATATTCAGCGTTGTTTGTAGGGCTGGGAATGTAATTTACCGTATAGGTTTGCGCCAGCAACTTTGTATAGGCTTCCAGCTTTATCGTTAATGCATCAGAAGGCGCAAGAAGGAACGACTGCGCAAAATGATAAGCCAATGGGGGGCGAATGTTGTTGTCAACAGGAATCCAAATGCGCTTTGAAGGGAATAGGGTGCCGGCATTCAAGGTGCTAATATCAAACTGTAGTAAATACTGTCTGTAAATGCCGGCGGCTGTTCTTGATGCAAACGATCCACCATTTTTGAGCCGCGTATCGAGGCGCAAAGCAACGCGGGGTTCAAAATAGGTTTGGTTGTTCGAGAAGAAATAGGTCATCCGCAATCCTAGATCAAGGGTTGCTACTTTGCCCAAATCCATACGGTCGTGAATGAACGATGTGCCGCGTTCGACCCGTGTGTCATATGCAATCCGTTCTACGCCGGCAGCCAATGCAGATGCGTTTTCGACGGCCGTTGCATCTTCCGAAATAAGGCTGGGCAGGAGAATGTCTGACTTGCTGCCGGTGCTTGCGAATAAGAAGCCTCCGGATACAAAATGGCGGTTAAACGCGTGTTCTAAGGTGCCCTCCAGCGCGAACTCAGCTACATCATTTTGCTCTTCCAGTTGGCGTATCGGGAATTCGTAAACTGGCTCTGCAACCGGGACGTCTGCTTCGTCAATCGGGAAATCGAAAAACTGGCTGAGCCCATCTACCAGTTTGTAATTTTGGCTCAAACGATAGCTGCTGGCGCGTGCTTGCAGGTTGAAAAGTGTATGGCGGCCCAGTAGCGTATGATAATTGACCTGGGCGGCATTATTCTTCCAAACGTACTGGTCAGATACGGATAGTGGGGCGGTTGTAAGAAGCCTGTCTGGTGCGCCTGCATTTTGACCGAAATTTAAAATGAGACTGTCTTGCACAGTTGAGAAGAGGCCGGGAAGAAAGCCAGTTAGTTCATTCTGGCCGCGGAAACCAGAGAAGCGGATAGCTGAAAAAGGAGATAACTCAAATTTACCTGCAACATGGATGTCAGAAAATGATAGGGCAGTGGTTGGCACAGGCGCGATGTTGAGTGCATCTTCAAAGAAGGCCGGGTCAATGGATTCGTATTGACGAATGGGGCCAAAAATGAGAAAGGGATCTGGTCGGCTCCATTGGTTCAGGGTAGACTGAAATTGCGGGTGCTGGTACAGATCCCAAACGCTGGTTCGATAGGCCCCCATGATTTCCAGTTTGCGCGAGCGCTTAAACGAAAAACTGTTAACGTAGCGTCCATTGAAAGCAAGTGGATCCAGTTGGAGATCCAGTTTTTGCTCACGGGAGAGCTTGTGATTTGCAGATACAACGCCGGCAAGATAGCTGCCTTGTGCTACACCGAAACCTGTTTTGTGAATGGTAATGGATTCCAGCGCAAAAGGACTGAAAGGACCAAGGATTCCGAGCGCGCGTTGTGGCAGGAAAATCGGTACGCCATCAAGTTTGAATTGATGTTCACCGGCAGCACTGCCTTGCAGGTGGGCATCTGCTGTTGAGTAATTGATGCGCACGCCAGGGACAGAGGCAACCTGGCTTACAATTGACTCGCTGGAGTTGAGATGCCCAACCATCATACTGTCGGACATCAGCAGATATGACTCATCGAGTACCGTTGCGGCTTCTTTACGTTGCAATCCGTCTATAACGACAGGGCTAAATACAATGGGGGCTTCTTCCATTGTGATCTTTCTGAAGCTGTGCCGGCCAGGTACGACGAGGAGCGTGTCTATCACATCCCTGTAGCCGAGATGTGTGGTGCTCAGGTAATAGCGGCCCGGAAGCAGTGGGGGGAGCGTGAACTGCCCATTGCTGTTGGAAACCGTACTGAACTCATCTGCGCTGCTGGCCAGTAAAATGTGTGCATACGAAAGGGGATGGCCGGATGTGTTGTCTCGGACGTCGCCGGCGATGGTCCCGTAAATGGCTTCTTGCTCTGTTGATGCACTAATTACGTAGGTCCCTGAGGAGAGCTGCACATAATCAAGGCCCGTATCAGACAGGATACAATTGAGAACAGCATCAGCCAGCGCTTCTTGAATGGCGCAAGTGGCGCGCACGGTGGCTGTAAGCGCCGGGTCATACGATATGCCTTCGCCGGTCAGACGGGCGAACTCAGCAAGCGCCGTGTTGAGCAACACGCTTCTGAATGAGACAGAATAACGTGTATATGACTGCGCATGGGCGTTTTGCAGCCCCAGGAACAGTACCCACGCTACTACTGCGCAGACTAGCACTTTTATTGAAATGCGTCTCACTGGAAATTAAAGGTTGAGTACCTTGCCAATAAACAGAATGGCACCTGTGTGGTGCTCGCGAATAACAAAAAGAAATGGACGGTCAGCGCGAAAAACGGTTGGGACCGGGTCTTCGCCAACACTGGTTACGCCCACCGAAACAGACGTAACTGCAGCTGCTTCTGTACCTTCTTCATTTACTTCAATCAATGCTTTGTGCATGACTTTGGATATGAAGAGCGGCAGGTCAGGGTTGATGCCTGAGAAGTTGGCACTGGATTCGTTAAATGCATCCTGCATGCCCATTGCTTTGAGCATTTCATTGAGAGGTTGCTCGTACGTAATTTTGAACCGGGGGACAAATATGTCCAGCTCTGTCAGCGCCATGTTACGTGTCCAGTCATCCCAAGTGTTGTTGTCCATCTCTGCAATGATGTCATCCAGCGTGCCGGCTTCCTGCGGCAGTACAAGCGTCATGCTGTACAGTGAGTCGCCATAAGGCAGGTCGATAATGGACACGTCATCATTGGATGCAAAGGGCACCAGGTTATACAGGTGCATCAGGGGCACTTGCTGTGTCGTGCGGTTATTACCGTAAAAAGGAGCGTCGAGCGTTTCAGTTTCTTCAAATTGGTAGGTCCAGGCGCCTTTAAAGTAGATGGCGTTAATCAAATACATGACATCCTGGGGCGAAATGGCGTCTATGATTTTATCGATTTTGCCGCTGGTCTTGTTGTCTACCCAGTTGTTGATTGTGGTTTTTGCCTCCGGGTTGTTGAAATCGAGCGCAGCTATTTCAGCGTCAAACGTTGCCACATTTGTGTCCAGGAATTGGGGCAAAACAGCGAGGTTGTCGCGATACCAGATGCTGTTCGCCAAATTGACAGCTACTTTAGGATCAAGCTGGGCATGTAAGTCCAGAATTGTCCGGTAAGACGCGTTAATCTCGGATTCGTCCAGCGTGTCTTTGTTCAATGTCTGGTTCATTTCGTCGCGCGTATTGCCCGAGGCGCCGTTGCGAACCATGCCCAGGGCCATAGAGACGCTTAGTGGAGAGATAAAGACGTTCTCCGCCGGCGCATCTGCGCTTAGGCTAGTGAATAAGTCAATCCCAAACGCATTGTCTGATTGTACCAGCCGTGCAAGCTCTGGTGAGACATTGGGGTTAATCCGAGGCACTTGCTCTTCTTCCTGGCTCGTTGCATCACATGCAACAAGGAGGCAGAGAAAACTCAAAAGAACGAGGCGGGACAGGTAAATTATACGCATAAGGTTGAGAACGATGGCGTGCTTGATAGCGTGTTGGTTTAGATCTGTGCTGGCAGTTGTTAAAGTGTGAAGACCTCGTAGCCATTTGCTGTTTTCCTGAATGCGAGTGCATGGGGCTGGGTGATGGCAGCCAATACATCAGTCAACGCCTGTTGCTGTGGCTCG
>JBCCIM010000151.1 GCA_039111535.1 Bacteroidota bacterium
CGACTTTGAAGTCGCCGCCCTCGGGCACGAGGTACCCGATTTCCTCGAGGAACGCGCGATAGGCCGCGGCATCATGCGGCTGCCCGCGCCGCTCGCCATGCCAGGCATCGATCACGCACAACAGTACCCGTTCCTTCTTCAAACGTGTACAAAGCTAGCAAGCCTTCAGGATTATCTTCACTTGTAACCCGGCTGATCTCTTGGGGTACAAACCAACTTTCGGGGCGCCATTCGATAGGATCTGCCGAGGCCACCTGTGTTTGGCTCAAGGCCTGTGTGGTGATGGCTGGCGGATAGCTTGCCCGATGAATATTAAATAGCTGGTGCAATGCTGTAGACCGACTCAAGCGAGCGGGGGTGTCTGGCAGGGTTGCCATTACGCTTTGCAATCCGGTTGCTTCGGGCTCTTTTTGTGGATGCTGGATGCGGAACCAGCTTTCCTGTAGCGTATTCGGGTCGAGTCGGCCCCATGTTCTGCCGGCAGTGGTGTCGAAGCCAGAGAGTAGCACGTCTACGGGCACGTCATCTCCCCAGCTTGTCAAATTGGTCGCGAGCGATTTATCCTCAAAGGCTGAGGACAAGTACTTCACAGGATCGACATGGAGGGGCGTCTCCGAGGCTATAACGTCAGGATTGTCGTCATTCTGAAGCCGGCCAATGAAAGGCATCGACAACAGCAGCCATTGGGGCGACTTGGGGTCGGTTGGTCCATAGTTTTCAGGCCGGCTAAGGATGCCTTCCTGCATGCCGTTTGGCAAAAACTGGAGGGTTGTCTCGCTTGCTGCAGTAGCAGGAGAAAGATTGATCCAATGGGGGGCACTGGCCTCAACGATAAACGTGCCGGGGACCAGTTTGTCTAGTTCTGCATCAGTACCTTCGCTTAGTCTTGCGCGGATGGCCGGGGTCAGATAGCCATAACTGGCGCTACCCACTTCACCAGAACCTGTAGGCAGTAGCGTGTTTCCTGATCCTATTTGTTGTAGAAAAGCTTTGAATTGGGCCGGAGACGCAATGCGAACCTCTTGCACGGTTGTCCAGCGACGTTCAAGCCCTAGTTGTACGTCATCTCTGATTTCGACTACCTGGTGCTCCACCACGGCCAGGAATTGCCAGGACAAACCCTGGGCAAATTCGAAGAGTAGTTTACCGGTGCCAACAACAATCAGGTCGACTGGGATCTGGTGTTGATTGAATAGAATACGGATGCTGTGCCGGTAATGATCGAGTGCATCAGCTTCTTGCCTTGCGGGTAGCGTGAGCTTGCTTCTGTTCTCGTCCAGCGTCATGCCTGCCGGCCACGATACCAGGTTCTTTACTTCCAGGAATCCGTTGAGTAGCAATTCCTCGCGCCATGCACCTGCATCAGGCGTTGTCTCCTCGTCTTTGGTCGGCATCCATTCAGCTGTGTACCCAAAAAATAGATCGCCGGCTGATGAATCGAAGATCGGGTCCACTTCTGGTGTTGTCTCGACAGGGGAGGTGACATCCTGCAGAAATTTGCTCCATTGGCTATGTAAGAGGGCCTCGATGAACGCGGTTTCCAAGACCAGGCGAGGTACACCAGAAACATCCGGATCTGTTCTGAATGTGAGTGCGGCAAACCCGGGCGCATCTCCAGACTTTAAGAACATGCCTGGTAGTAATTGCAAATCTTCTGGAATAGCAGCAGTTGTAGTTGCTGTACCTGCTACGCCATCCGTGTCAGGTGAAGTTGTTTTCTCCTTGAGCCACTGGAATTGCATAGACGAGTTCTGGATTAGAAAATCCGTGTCTGCGGTTTCCAGGTTAACATCATCGAACAATGTGGCTGATTCCCAGGAAGCGCCGGCTCCATCACCGGCCAGTAAATCAAATGCAGTGCGGGCTGCAAAGGAACTGCGTTGTCCCGCATTTGCATCTGCCATCACCCGCTCCCGGCCCAGCGCAATGTCTACCGTTAAAGTAGCTTTGTGAGTTGCTGTAACGGTATCCAGTGTGAGTGAGATATTACCCGGTTTGAGTGGGGATGCATCAGTTGGGTCAGAAAGGCTTATGACAATCGGGTCGGGGCCTGTACCATCAGCTTTAAAGTGGCGTGCTGGTATATCCTTGATCGTCCAGTTTGTACCAAAATGGAAAAACTTAAGCTCAACCTGATCGAGGGTAAGAACGGAGGCGTCATCAATCTCTGCGAGACTGACAGCTTGCCAGCATAAAACAGGGGCATCCGTTACTTCATTTTCATCCAGCGCCAGCGGCCACTCAATGATGTTCGACTGTGGTTCAATTTTGCTGATAACGCCATCCAAAAAGGTAAGGCGGACAATATTGCTGAAATCTGTTTGTTCATAAGAAGCCGCAGATGCCTCACCTGCTGCAGCCGGCACATCAAGCGGGAGCTGCAACCTGCCGTCGAGTTGTATTTCGGTAACGGCATCGGAGTTAAAAACAGCTTTGACCAGCGTAAGCGGGAAAAAATGAAGCCCAAAACAAGGGAGGGCCAACCTGCCGGATTCATCGCCAAGCCGCCATTCATAACCCGTCAGGAAGTTGTGTGCGCGTGAGGATGCTTCGGGGTCGTTGATATCCAGGTCCTGGGTTTCCGCGGTATCTGACCTTGGGCGTGTAAACACACCGTCTTTAGCAGGTAAATCTTTAAACCACAGGTGCCACAGCGCATCTCCAGTTTTGAGCGGGAAGGCTGTAAGTGCCGTGGTCAGGTCATAGCGTTCTTCGAGTGTGCCACTGTCTGTTGTTGTACTCGCTGATGCTGCAAATTTTACGGGCGTTCGTAATAAATGCCTTCCCGTAGCACTGGCAGCCCGCGCCAAACCGCGTTGGTCTCGATACCAGACAAGCGATGTTGTATCGTCAAGTTGGGCTATCTCTGGAGCAGCGGCCATGCTGCCGGCTTCGATTTCGTATACAACCCCGTCGGTTGGTACTTCGCTGATGGTGCCATCTTTTTGGTCATAGAATTCGCCTGATAGTCCGCGTAATGCAGTTTCTTCAGCAAGTGTATGTGCCGTTGGCGCATCTTTGCCCCGAATGGAGAGTGCGCCAGGATAGCTTGTGACATCAACCCGCGCTTCATCGACCGGCCATGAGAGCGGTTCTACGAGGTTGTTGATTTGTTTGCCGCCATTTTTTTCAAGCGCGTCGGTTGCGTCAGCGCGCGCGAGGCTGGCGCGTTCGCTCATGCGGAGCCAGTGCTTTGCAAAGGTCTCGCGTGTGAGCGGTGCCGGCGGCTCGGGCGGATCCGATTCGGGGAGCGGGGAGACTTCGTCTGTTTTTTGGGGCTCAGGAGGGAGCTGCGCCAGGGCATTAACCTGATCAGTATACGGCAGGTCGAAACGCAACTGTGGGTTTAGCTGGTCAATACCACCATCACCGGTTGCTGCGCCATCCAGCAAGCCTTCAGCTTCTCTGGCGTCGAAGATTAGACCGGGAAGGGAAAGGGCAATCAGCGGCAAGTCGAAGAGGTCAGTGGCAGCGCCATCCGGACTTGATGCGCTTTCCTCCGGTGTTGTGCTGTCTGCGGACGCTCCGTTCTCTTCGGGTTGATAGGAAAGCCAGGCTGTGGCTGGCGCCGGCAACGCATCATCGCTTAACTTTGGCCATCTCGAGGCTCCGTTGCCGTCTGAAACGCCGAAAGCCCATTTTACCGGCTTTTGATCAGTGTCAACGGGCAACTCGAACGGTACAAGTTGCCGGCTTCGATTAGGGTAATTCGGCGGTAGCTCATTCTGCGTCATGGGAAGCGCCTGAATCATCGGCAGGGTAGGATGGCGGAGCCAAGCCCAGGCTTTGTATACTTCAAAAAAGTCTTTTGGGAGTAATTTCCTGACAGGGTCGTCTTCTGCTGAACCGGTGGGCATGATTTCAGTCATCCCATCGAACACGTTTTCGTCAACCTCATAACTTGCCCGCCAGCTGTCAAGATTGGCCGATGCATCCGCACTGCTTCGTGCGGCAAGTACAATCTGATCGAACATGAAAAAGACGGGGGATGGGAATAAGTCCGTCTCAGGTTTATGGGTCCGCAATGGAACGGAGGTGAGTCCGTTTACCCAGTTTTCCATGTCGGGCAAAGCATCTTCAGCACGTGGTTTGCCGGTGCTCAGCCAAAAGAGACCATTCAGAATGATTTCAGGGTCTACAATGTCTAACTGGATCGCGTTCAGGCGATAACGGCGACCGCTTGTAGCCTCTTCGCTAGATAGCCGGGAAAGTTGCCAGGTACCACATGCTTTCGCGAGACGGGTGATGGTTAAATTCCAGGGTTGTTCTTCTTCCTCCGCGCGCAAGGTCTCTACATCTTCATTGCCATAGGCGACAATGCCGCGCAATTGAGAACCAGTGTTTTCTGTTATATTTGCATTTTCCTGTTCACTATCGAGAAATATTTGCTCTGTAAAATTCGGAATAGGGAGTTGTGCCCATCCGTTTTCGAGCGGGAGAAATCCCCAAACAGCTGCCGGCGCTATTGGCGTGGTCTGGTCGTTCCATTCGGGGGAAGGGAGTTGCTGGTTGATTCGTAAGCGATCAGGCGTTTCTATTGGGCTAAAAGCCATCGCCAATTGATGCAGCGTAAGTTGATCTGTTATCGCTTCCTCAGCTGAATCAACCTGGCCCCACTGGTAATTGGGTGATGCAGCAGTAGAACCACCACCGATCTTAACTTCCAATGTCCCTGACGCATCACCAGCAGGAAGAATGAGGATTGTTTCTGGTACAAGTCTCGCCAGCGTAATAGGAGGGTTGAGCGGATCGTAGGGGTGCCGATCACTCAGGATGAGACTGAGTTCGCCCTCTGAGAAATTGAGCAATGGCGTGGCTTTCCAGGGTGCAATATCCCAAAACAGGTCGGGTATGCTGCGCGGGTTTACCAACTCAAGGGTTACCCAGTGTGGAAGCAATTCGCTATCCTCTAGCGTGACACCGTTCAGTGGGTGGCGTGGATTAAGGTCACGGCTGAGCTGAAGCCACGCGCTTTCCCACCGAGAAGCTTCTGCGTCTGAGAATCGCTCGAATTCTGGCTTTAGTTCAAAGCGCTGTGTTGCGCTGTCGTCATCCGGGTAGGTACGCGCTACCCGGAAGGGCGCTTCTGAGAAAACGCCTTCATCTTCCCACGGAAGCTGCACTTTGCCATAGAGCGAAACCCCGCTGGCGTGTACTGTAATTTCACCGAGCAGGCCGGCGTGCCCCGAACGTTCAGCTATTAGTGTCTGTACGTTGTTTAATGCGCCGTCGACCAGTTCCAGTCCGAGATCGTTGAACAGCCTGTTTCTTGCGTTACCTTGTTGGGCCAGGCGATCAAGCAGTATTTCGCCGGCGAGGCAGGTCATCTCAGAAAATGATCCAATAGGCTCCGACCACTTGTCAGAAGCAGCCTGGAGGATTAAAAGGGCAAGTTCACCCGAAGCCACGCGGTCCTGAATCCCGGTTGCCGTTAGGGAAGCCGGCGAAGGTGCGGTAGCACCTGAGCGCACATTCCAGGTATAAGTGGTAGCTGTATCGGGTTGCAACGTTACCGATCTGACAAAGCACAGCGCGATCTGGGTTTGCGGAAGATGCAATGCGTCGGGGTTCGTGTCCGTGCGCTGGTTATGGTCGATGAACAGATTGCGAAAAGCCGTATTTTGTCTAACATCTGCCAGTTCTACAAAATCTACAACGGCGGACCAGAAAGGCCCATTTATCGTGATATTATTCATGGCATTATGATGTTGTAAGTTCTTCGAGCTCCGTTAATGGACTTGGCGCAGCACCACCCCTGCGCGCCACAATGCGCACATTTTCAGGATTCAGCACTGCTTCGCGGCTTTGTTCATCGGGATCTGCAAACGCCCGGAGTGTCAGGTAATAAAAAGCATCCGACAAGTTGTTAGGTGAAATCAAGGTGTCGATGCGCCCAACGATTCGTTTGCCAAGTTGCTGGACTTCAAAACGTTCTGTTTCATTGTCGAAATACACCTCAAATTGCACTTCGATATTGCCGTTAAAGATTTCGATTATCTGGTAGACAACCTCTGGATCTGGCAGTGAAGACAGGGTGCGTTGGTGAGGCGCCCCAGACGTAACTTCTGGCGATTCGCTGGGCCATTGTGCCTGCGCGGTTTCGGGCAACGAATCCCAAAAGCGTTTGAGTTCGATAGTAATCGTAAAGACTTCGTCGACCGTATCGTCATGCGCTCCATCTCCCAGATAAGTAATGTTTGCATCAGGATTTGGGGAAACGTATTCAAAATCGCGTTGCTCTGTCTGGTTGATCTTGGATACCGTCGTGGTGGTTTGCGCGATCAGCATGAGCCTGTGGGCATAGTAAAAAGGCAGCGCATCCCACTGTAAAACCATAGCGCCTTGCTGAAATGTACCGATGCGCTCTGGCAGCTCAATACTTAGCAATGCACTTTCGTCAATAACGTCAGCCGTCAGGTCCAGATGTACGGGCGATTCAGGGTATGATTTGGGGATGTCCGGATACTGGTTCTCGACTCTGATGAGTTCGATGTTCTCCGTGTCATCTCCTGAAAGGACATTGAGTTGTGTAACCCAGGTGTTGAAGGTTTGCCGCCGCAAAAGCGTGAACGCAATCTGTCGGTAGGCCAATTGCCGGGCGAGCGTCTGATTTTTTTCCATCAGTGCCTGCTCTCTGTGCTGACCAACAATGACTTCCCAGGTTTTCCCCGGTTTTGCCGGTGTCCCCGGACGCATAGGCGGATCGAGTCGGGCTGAGCGCAAGATGACCGGCTTGTCTACCGGATTAATACGCTCAATGACCACGTCAAGTCCACCTGCGTCGGTTTTTGGCGAGGCTTCTTGCCGCTCCCGTGTATCTGTAGCGGGGTAGAGGTCAGTAGACTGCAATAAGCTGTCCCATAACAATCCATACCGGTCGTTTGGGCGGATATAATACCTGTAATTGTGCGCCCAGCCGTCTCTTATTAGATGGTTGTACGTGATCCTGCCACTTTCGTCTGGCGTCGCGTGTGCCGGCGTGCCTGATTTCGGATATGCCGTTGCCAGCCATGGGCCTGAAAGAGCTGGCGTATCGGTTATATCTCCCGAAACGTCCATGAAGCGCTGTAACCAGGCTAATATCTCGGGCAACTGTGTGCTAAAGGCATCGCCTGAAGCCGGGAAGTTGATTTTCTGGTCATCCGGGACATCAGGATCGGTACTGTTCAGTGATTCAGCATAGCGTTTGAGGCGTAGCCACTGTTCTTGTTCTTCTGTGAACCCGGCACTACTGATTTCATCCGTCAACGCGTCGAGTGGAACGGTAAAGTAGGTTGCAAGGTCATCCGTCGCGAAAAAGGAGTTTTGTTCGATCTCTATGTTGGCATTGTCGGCGATGTCTGCTTCGTCTTGCGACAGGCCAACGGCAAATGCGTCGTCCCCCGCTGAGCGCCGGCAACGGATGAGTATGTTCGTGGTACCGCTCAAGGGCAACTGGAAGGTTTGCTTGACGGGGATAGGGGTTGTGCCGTCTTCTGCAAATTCGGGTTCAACCGTAGTCTGGCCGGCTGCTGCGTTGGCCTGGTCAATCATTGAAAACGGTTCTTGATGCGTAAATACCAGGTGGGCACGGAGGTCTGATATGCTCTCATCAAGCCCGGCTTTACGCCTGATTGTTATCCGTTTGTATTCGCGTTTTGGCACAACTACAGGGCGGAGGCTAATCTGAATGATGCCTAGCAGTGCATCAGGTTCAGTAGTGCCGTCTTCCAAGCTCACACTTTTGTTGCGCTGATAAAGTTGTTCGATGCATACGAACCTGCGGTATCCTGCTTCTGTGCTTTCGGAATTGTCCGGAGGGGTGGTGTCAAGTTCGGGCTGTAAGAACAGGACAAACTGGATTGCATTGATTAATTCCTCGCCAGTTACGATATCTCCAGCTTCATTCTGCAATGAAAGGGTTGCTGACAGGCCAAATCGTTGCAGAATACCCCAGCCATACGGGTCTGGGCCGGCAGGGGTATTGTTGATGAGCGCGTTCAGGTCACCTGGTTGTAGGGGCGGACTGGTTTGCAGCGTCGCACGGTAGCTCATATAGATGCTTACTTTACCCGCTTCCAGCCGGGCCGTAAAGCTGAGTATGTCGTCCTGGTGTCTAAATCTAAATTCGATGCCGGCTTCTACTTCGGCAAACCTGAATGCGGCATCATCCGCAAGCGTACCGCCACTTGCCATCGTGTTACGCAGCGTGTCAAGAATCGCAGAAGCATTGAGTACAGGGTCTTCCCATTCGAATTCAACGACGGCTTCTCCTTTGAAAGCCCCTTCAATGGTCCGTAAAAACGGGTGCAGCTGCTCATCGCGCACGCTGCCCGCGGCATCCGTCAGGCCGGGCCAGGCTGGCCACTCCAGAATAGACTCGCGCCAGGAGTACCAGGGCGCAAACATAGACTCTGATCCCTCGATGCGCTCCTCGGGTGTAAGCAGCCGTCGAATTGTGCTCGGATACCATGCTTCCCACGTTTGCGTGCTGAGTGTATCGCCCGGTGTGAGGAGCAGATCATCAGCTGAAATCATCTGGATTTCCTGAATCTGTTGCAACGCTTCTGCCAACCGGGACGCTTCATTAAAGGTGTCTGTGGTGTGCGCATCGATATCAAGCTGGAGCAGATCATATCCTGCGGTAAGATCCAACGGATAGTCTTGCTGATTGCTTGGGCCCTGATTCCATCTGAAGCGGATCGCGCGTAACGCAGCGGGGTGGAGGTTGTAGCTGACAGGGTTTTCGCTGCCAAATACAAAACTTCCCTGCGGCATCGGGAAATGCGCCAGGCCTGTGATTGCACGCTGATCCTCGGGCGGCAGCATGGCCATCCGTATGGGTTTGGGCAGCCATTCAAGTTCAGCCGGCCGGCGTTCTTCAAAGGCGTCGTCGACTTCTGCCTGTACCCTGAATACCAGTTGTACCGGACTCAGCGCAGAGGGGACATCTTTCGTGGAAACTGTTTGGAAGTATACGCGCCAGGATTCAGGCCGCCATTGCGGCGCCTCTGCTGGTGTTACAGGCAAAACGCCTTGATTCTGTAACGCTTCAATGGACACAGTCGCGCGCTTTACACGCCCTTCTATGATATTGCCATCTTCATCTTTGGCGAGTTGAAGTTGAATCTTTATGTCGGATCGCAAGGCCCGTGCATTGGAGGTGGGCAGTTGTTTACTGCGTGGTCGGCTTGTTGCGCTATCCAGTCCGTAGCTCCCGATGGGAAGTGTGGTCTCTTTTCTAAAGATGAGGAAGTGGTCTTTGATGGCTACGCGCGGCCCATCTCGCTGATCGGCCGGCTCGGTCCAGGTAACTTCTACTGACGTTGGGGTAACAATCTCTGGTGTTGAAGCAGCTTCATTTGATACCTGCTGAACAGCAACGTCTGCATCATCCAGTTCATAGGTGACAACCAGTTCGCCATTCACCGGGACCCGAGGTGGTTCGTTGGGGAATCTTGTGGCGACGAGCGTTAGCGGATGGCCTGATTTGCCGGCGTAGTCAACGGGCGTAATGGTGTAAAGATAACTTCGGCCTTCAGAAGGTAATGCGGCGAGATCTTCTGCAGACTCCTCTGTAAAATGATCTACAACCTGGAATCGAGGCTTCAGCAGGTCCAAGCCGATGCCAATGTTTTCAGTACTGCCGCTTCCGGGATCTTCATCAGCGGGGCAAAGCGCTGCGGCTGCTTTCACCTGGTATACAACCTCTCTGTCTCTACCATCAAGCGGCAAGCGGCGTACTTCATAGTGGAGCAGGTTGTGGTCCGGGTTGCGTTGCGCTGCTGTGAGCGTTGAATCCTCGGGGAAAGATTGTATGAGGTCCCATGTAATGGCGACGGTACTGGCATCTGTATAGTGCCTTACCCGCTGGAATTGCGGTGGGTTTGTGCCAAAATCTGTGAGGTCGATATTGAACGTGGTAACACTTCGGGGGGCGGCCAGATCAGGAGTGGTGGCTGACGTAGTATTGCGCTGGAAGAGGGTAGGGGCGTCAGCAGCTTGATCATCCGTTAGCCAGCCAGGCATATCCTCCTTTTTTACCCTGAATACCAGACCCATGTTGAACGGGATCGAGGTAGCGGTGATGTCCGGGCGATTGTCATCTGGTGCATCCGCAAAGGCGCTTGCGTCCTGAATAAGGTCATTGATCACAAGACTGCGCACTTGAATGGCCTGTTTTTGTTTGGCCATGTCCTCGATCAGCTTGATGAGTTCGCCAACCTTTGCTGCTTCTGCTACATCGCTGGAAGCTACTCTTTTGAGCGCATTGTATTCTTCATCAGTGAACGCTTCATCCATCCAGACCAATGCCGAGTCTGATCTGATGAGCTTGGTCTGCAGGGTGGCTTCATCGTTTTGCAGGACGCCATCGTAGGAGACTCGCGGGGTATAACCGGTCGCAGTATATATAGTCCGGTCTTCCTGAAACGCTACTTCGAGGGCCTGGTCGTATTTGAGATTCTGGTCGCGTTTGAAGAACGGTGAACCCTGAAATTGCTCCTGGGCGCCGCGCACGGCTGCTTCAAAAGCATTATCCGACGGGTTGTGTACCCGCTGATCTTCGATAGTGCCTTGATCTACATAGCTCATCGGGTCACTAACAGGCAGCCATGCGGTAGCTTCTCCGGTGGTTTCTTCAGCATCACCAGTGGGTTGCGCAAAAGCGTTTGTGATGTATGCTGTGCGTAAATAGGCGCGAAGGGTCATGCCCTCTGCAAAATCCGCATCATCAGCCTCAACTGGAGTAGTCTCTTCTCCTTCTTTAGCGGAGAACTCTTCTATATCCTCAAAAATATTGGCATGCCAGTTGGCTTTCCAGGAATACGTAGCTATAGGCTCAGCAGTGTCAAAAGCCGGCTGCCAATCGCCTGCAAACGGGTCGAATTGGTCAATTTGTATGTCGGGTGAAGCAGAGAATTGGAGGGTGAAGTCAGCATAAGCTTCTTGTGCCAGATCGAGTTCATCGTCGGGCGGGACGGGTAAAAAGCCCGGTTTGCTGTCAGCTTCTTCAAGTACGTCACCTTCACCGCGAGGGAGGAGCGTGAAGTAGACAAAGTCGTCGTTGCGCTGGTTGTCGCGAATAACAAAAATGCGGTAGTCAGGCGTTTCGAAAATTCCTGTATTTGCCTCAAATGCGGTTGCACTGGCAGTACCGAAAGTCAACGTGTTTCTGGCTGCTGCTGCTGATACTGTTGCTGCGGTTGTGGCGTCACCGCTTATGGCAGCGCTGCTTGTAACCTCAGACTCGATCCCCGGGACAGGCTCTACTTCCGTTGCTTCGAGTCCTATGTTGAGGAAACGATCCGTTGTTTGTTTAGCAGCGGTGACTGCGCTCCCGTTTGTACTGAATTTTGCACTGAAGTGTAATCGGTGTCCCATGGCGGATACCGAGACTGAACCCGAGCCGCGCAGGCCTGCGCTGTTCAGTCCATCGAAGCCTAATTCCAGGCCGGCTGTGAAATTGAGCCGGAAGGTCAGGTTATAGGAGAGCTTGATGGTCTTGAATAGCAGCGGAATCTTGATCCACAGGTTTATGTCCACTCGAATGTTCAGCTCCATGCCGATGGCACCATACACGGTAGGCTTGCCGTCGGCAAACTCGATGACGCCAATAAAGCGTGCGCCCAGTGCTGCATCAGCGGTAGCAAGCAGGCTGGCGCCTACGAGCCCCAGGTCTATGCCGGCTTCTACTCTAAGATTTGCTCTCGCAGTGTAGCTGATACCCAAAACCATCTCTTTATCAGAGATACGAAATATGAAGCCACCCCGCATTTCAGCGTTTAGAGGGCCGATTTTATTGGCCCATCTGAGCATGTTCGGCCATCCCAACTCGAAGTGCATCAAGCTCGGTTCGATGAGCAATGTGGCAGAAAATTGCCCGTTGCGGACAGCGTCTTCGACAAAAGAAGGGAGTTTGGGATTGCTGCCCAAATGCCCGTTGGGGTTCGAGGCGAGGTGTGCCAGGAATCGTTTTTGTCTTGGCCACAGGAATACAAACCCGCTAAACAGCGGTTCGAGTTGATTGTCGTTGTTTCTTTGTTTGACAAATTCACCGTAGCTCGTGTTGATCCAACCCCGCACATTCATGAAGAAGGTGAGGTCGCTCCGAAAAGCGATCACTGCATCAAACAAAAATGCGTTGGCCAGTTTTTCTTCGCGTTGCTGATTCCACGTGAGTGGGGAAGGGGCTGCGCTGAGCTGCGAAATCATCGCACGGAATACAATCGTCCACCGCAGATCCTGGCCGGGCTCCTCGATGTCTACGGCCCAACGATCGCGCTTTGAAAGGTCGCCGGCCGTACGCGACAGCACTTTGAGCTCGCTGATCAGTTCACCCAGGTCATTGGCTTCATCTGCAGCTTTGATGGCAACCAGCGTATAGCGATACCCAAAACCAAGACCAATCTCACGGATGTAAAACTCCAGGACAGGCACCCGGAAGCTGACTTGGCGTAACTCGATGAAGATAAACCACGCTCGAACAAAGGGGTCGGTTTCTCTTTTGCGTACGCGCAGGAAAGCGAAAGACGCAGCAATTGGAGGTAAGCCTTTGATTTCCAGCACCCCTTCGCCGGCAAATCCTTTTTCGAGGTCACTGTTAAGAAATTCCAACACGCCATCCAGTTTGAACGCTTCACCCATCTGTATGCTCAGCGGCAGGCGGTCCATGTAGAGCCGTGGCAAGAAGCTGCCCGGTTCTGGTAAAGCGATGTAGAGCGCGTGATAATCTGGTTCGTTATTGGCCGTATCGCCTGGGCCCTGGGCGAACTTGACCTGGCCGGTAAGTTGCATCGCGGCCGCGTCAAATACCTCAAAATTGGGCAAAAACCCGATCGCCCGTAATTCAAATTGGTAGGCACCAAAGATAGGGAAGGAAACAGGCTTTGGCAGTTCGATCAGGAAGCTAACGTGTTGCGCGATGACACTTGCGTCACCTGTAAGTGGACACTCGTGGAGGTCAATTTGGATGGTTGGTAGTAGGGCCAGCGCGCCGTTTTTGTCATCGCCGGATGCCAACACAAACCGCGCTGTGCCAGTCAGGGTAAAGAAGAGGTGGATTTGCCCATCGTTTACAAACTTGAGCCCAATCGCATCTATAGAGAACTGGAACCGGGTGGCTTTGGCGTCGAGGATTTTGTTGCCCCGAAGTTTGGCCGCGCCGGCAACCAGCGTGAGCGCGCCATCTCGCTGCTGGAATTGCATTGAGATGTCGACCATAGCATCCCCAACCAGGTCGGGTGGCAAGGGGCCCGACCCGCTGAGCGTGAAATCCTGGATCCGGTTTTCGACAATTTTGAGCTGGCTGCCACCGAATCGAAATTTTGTGTCAACCCCGTTAAGCCGCGCTGGGTCGTCGAGTACATCTGCCGTAACGGTAAGCCCTTTGGACGTTAACGCAAAATCTGTGATCTGGAATTTGATCGGGTCTTTGCTGGCTTTGGTATAAGCAACCTCAATGCGGGCGCCGGGTGCTTGCTGGAGCTGGTAGTTAAAGTCTTTTGTGACGAGCGTGAAGTGGTGGTAGCGGTCTTCTTTTTTCTCACCGAAGAAGCGCCACTCAAGTCCAAAAATTTCGTGCGGTGAACCGTCTTCCGTGGTGAGTTCTTCCTGGTCTGATAAAATCTCTATGCCGCCCGAGTGTTCGACCCGGAACGCCATTTTTGAGATATTGAAAAACAACGCAATGCCCGACTCCAGGACAACCGTGCCCAGGGTGATGAACATGTCGACCGGAATCGCGATTTCTCCGTTTACAAAATCAACATCGCTTAGCTCGGGCCACTTGACTGAAATTGCCTGGGCTAGGGGCGTGTCGTCGTTTTCGGTATTCGTGCTTTCATTTGCAGGGGCTGCCGGCGCAGGGTTAGCCGTGAGCGCAAGGGCGTCTGGGCTATCAGCACGTGCGGCAGTAGCCGGCGCGGCGCCATCTCCGCCGCTCTGGTTGAGAAAGGGAAAGGTGAAGTCGCTCGTGTTGAAGTTGAAATCGGGCGTCCAGTCTTCAGACGCAAATCCTTCGAGAAAGGTTGTGGATGCCGCATTGCCCAATGCCGTCTTCAATATGGTGATTTCGACATCTTTATTTGCCGTAAGGGATAACGAAATAAGCGGCGCATCGCCCGTCTGATCAGGGTCGTTATGCAATTCACGCAATTGCTCGCCCAGCAAGTCTCGAACCCAGGCGAAGTTAGTTGATACAGCCAGGGCTTGTGTGTTGCTTATATCAAGGCTGAATGCCAATACCCAGGCGTCTTCTGCGCCACCCGGCTGTGGCTCCTTGTGAATTGAAATGGTAAAGGAGACAGCGGGTATATCGATGTTAATACCGTAGAATGAAAGTGCCTCGCCATCAAGAGATCCAACGAGGGAAAAGTCTAGCTCATTGGGCAGAATCGAAATACCGATGGGGGAATTGGGGTCCGGTCCCGCTATATCTACGTCGGGCAGGTCGACCGCGAGGCCGGCTGATGCCAGCAGGCCTTCCGCCAGGCTTCCCAGTTTCATGGTTTCGATCGAGCCATCGACTTTGAAATCGCTCGACGAAAACTCAAATGCCATCATGATGGCAACATCAGGGCCGAGGTTCAACATACCTTTGATGCCCCCCTGAAATTCAACGCTGTCCTCTACGAGTTCTGCAATGAACTCAATGCCGACCTGGGTAAGACTGAATAAGCCCGGTAGAATTTCCCAGGTAAAACCTTCTTCGTCGCGGTTATTTCGGAGGGTGTATATGCCACTCTCCGGACGTACCTCAATTTCTATATCGGAGAAACTGAAATCATGAATGGATGTGGGGATACTAATGCCCTGGGGTTCAAGGAGGCCATTTATGATTTCGGTAAAACTCAGGTCCGGTAGTTCGGCAAAAAGCTTGAATTCCTGGCCTTCAGGGTCAAAGCCATAACCAACAGCAGCGGCTTTGCCGCCGATGTCCAAATTTCCGGCAAGAATGCCTGTAACCGTGGGATCACCATCCGTTGCAACGGTCAGGGCAAGTGCAATGTTATCCAGTTCAATGACACCGGGAATGAGTACCCATGCTAAGTCCGCGGTGCCGGCAAAGGTGTACGTGCCATTACTAACATCAGTAGGAGCAATATCAAGAGTAAGATCGCGGAAGGTAACGTCATGTGCCTCTGGGAAATTAATGGGATCATCCGCGAAAATGTCCGATGCCAGTTTAAAAAAGCTAATTTCTTGTCCATCAGCCAGGTTGCCGGACACGTTGAAGGTGTCGGAAGTAAAGTCGAAACCGAGGTTGAAATCTACCTCTGCAACGGTAAGTTGTCCGTTGAGGCCACCCTCGATTTGTGCCTCATTTTCTTCGTCAAGGGTTACGGTAAAGTCCAGGGCAGGGTTGGATATGGCAAACAGGTTTTCCAGAACGACCCATTCTTCTTCAGACTGACCGCGGACGGAATACGCGTCATTTTCTTCGTCAATGGTGATGATTACATCATTGATGGTGAGGCTTTCTGGGAGTCCATCAGGAATGTCAATGTTGGATACATTGCTAACGAGGGTGGTAATGATATCACCAAGGTCGAGCGTCTCTACGGTGGTCGTTAGTTCATAAGCCTCGCCAAACGCAAAACTGAGGATTGCATCGGCGCCAGTAAATTGCAATCGACCAGAAATAGCGCCGTTTACAGAGAGGGCTTCATCGCCTTCCAGTGCCCCTGTAACGTTAAGTGTTACCTGGTCCAGCGACAGTGTGTCGCCCATGAGTGTCCAGGGACTGGTTGAAGCACCATTAAACGTAAAGGAGCGATTATCGGGATCTATGGAAATCGGCAGGTTCGAAAAGTCGATGGTGGGAAATTCTGCGGGGAGGGTGACAGAGGTGAGGTATTCGGAAACGATTTGTTGCAGGTTGATGGAGGGGAAGGTACCTGTAAGAGCTTCGGAGGCCGGCGCGGTAAAATCGTAGGTGAGGATAATCGTTTCGCCGGCAAATTCGAAGCTGCCGGTTAGTGTGCCGGTGGTTAGCGAGACCTGCTGGTCTTCATTGGATGCACCTGCTACCGTCCATTGCAGCGAAACAGTAAGCGCTGAAATGGTAAAAAGTCCCTCAATCAATGCCCAGCTTTGATCTGCAGCAGCTGAAAAGGCTACGCCCAGCGTTTCCCCATCACTAAATTCGCCAGATGGTATTTCAGAGGCAATACCAAACAACAGGTCTGTTGGAATATCAACCGATGGGATTTGGTTGATGGGCGCCAGCAATTCATTGTTGATGGTTTCAAAAGATACTGGATTGGAAAGCGCATCGAGCGCATCCAGGAGTTCCTGCAGGGTCATGAAGGTTGGGGTCTAATACACTGCACATACCACCTGCGAACTTGCAGCATGGTAAGAAATCAAACGGAAACGGTACAGTCTTTTCCCTGCAAAAGACGCGACGTGGTATCATGCGCGTGCGTTTTAAGCAGCGTGGGAAGCTAGAATGGCTTGATTAAAAATAGACAGCGACCTTGACATACAAGCAATTTAATACGCCTTGTGCATGCTGGCTCGATAGCGTTCTACAGCCAGCGACTGTACCAAATCTTTAATGAAGAAAGCGACTAACTATGGTATAAGGCAATTTGAATGGAGC
>JBCCIM010000152.1 GCA_039111535.1 Bacteroidota bacterium
AGGCAGGTGAATTCACGGCTACAAAACGGATGACGCTGCTCAAGTAAGTTTGATGCAGTTATAAACGCGAGGAGGGCCCGGCGCATGTATTTGCGCCGGGCCTTTTTTGTGTGCGATCGGGTGCGGACACACCCCTGTTCGGCTTGGCCGAACGGTCCCTTCTCGAGAGGGGAATTTGTTGATTGTCGGATAAACTGATGTGCAGGGCTACCTAATTGGGCAAGGGTTAAAGATCACTTGTTAAGCAGATAGGCTGCTCCCGAGCATTACCCTCTTGAGAGGTTCGATTCGGATTGGAAAAATCCGGATCGGGGTGTGTACAGGGATGGCACTATACCCATCCCGCATTTATGTCCGGCAAATCCTGATTTCGATCTTGTCTAAATCCCCGAAATGCAGTAACATGCAGACGAGTCCGAACCAACGTGAACAAGCAAGCAATACGCAGTATGCCTCTCAACAGGAAAATTAGATATGGAATGGTTGGTGGTGGTCCTGGCGCTTTTATTGGCGCAGTACACCGCAAAGCCGCAGCCCTCGATGGCGAAATAGAACTGGTCGCCGGCGCATTTTCGTCTACGGCCGAGAAATCCAAACAGCAGGGTGAAGAGCTACACCTCGATCCCTCCCGCGTCTACGGTTCATACAAAGAAATGGCAGAAGGAGAAAGCAAGCTGCCAGAAGGGGAGCGTATTGATTTTGTCTCGATTGTAACGCCCAACTTCACGCACTACGACATCGCAAAAACCTTTCTCGAAGCTGGCTTTCACGTTGTCTGTGATAAACCGATGACGATGACGCTGGAAGAGTCAGAAGACCTGTGCCGTCTCGTGAAAAAGCACGACGCTGTTTTTGCCCTGACGCACAACTACACAGGCTACCCGATGGTGAAAGAGGCGCGGCAGATGATTCGAGATGGCAAGCTGGGCACTGTACGCAAGGTTGTGGTTGAGTATCCACAGGGCTGGCTTGCAACCCTCCTCGAAGAATCAGGTGCAAAACAGGCGGTTTGGCGGACCGACCCGAAGAAAGCCGGTGTTTCATCAGCCATTGGCGACATTGGCTCGCACGCAGAAAACCTGGCCCGCTATGTAACCGGTCTGGAAATGGATAAACTCTTTGCAGACCTCACCACCTTTGTCCCGGGCCGCAAACTCGAAGACGATGCAAACATGCTTGTCCATTTCAAAGGCGGCGCTAAAGGTGTATTGTATTGTTCACAGGTTTCTGTGGGGGAGGAGAACAACCTCCGCATCCGGGTCTACGGTACGGAGGCCTCAATGGAATGGCGGCAAGAGCATCCCAACTATCTGCATGTAAGGACGCAAGATGGGCCGGAGCAAGTGTTTAAGCGCGGCAACGGCTACCTTTCTCCGGTTGCGCAGCACAACACCCGGCTGCCATCTGGGCATCCTGAGGCGTTTATCGAAGCGTTTGCCAACATTTACCTGAATGCAGCGCGCACCATGGCGGCCCAAATTGCCGGCGAAGCGCCCGGTGAATTTGACACCGACTATCCAACCGTACAAGATGGCGCTGTTGGCGTGCACTTTATTCATACGGCTGTGAAAAGTGGTAAGGCGGCGAGCTGGGTTGACGCCAGCTATACGCCGCCAGCATAGTAGACAATCCACATACAGCGTACTCCACCTTTTTGAATCGAAATTTGAGTAATTGACATGGCAAGACCTGTTACCTTGTTTACCGGCCAGTGGGCTGATCTGCCCCTCGAAACACTCGCTGAAAAAGCCAGCAAAATGGACTTCGATGGCCTCGAACTGGCCTGTTGGGGTGATCATTTTGATGTGCAGAAAGCCCTGAGCGACGACAGCTACTGTCAGGGCCGGCGCGACTTGCTCGCCAAACACGGCCTTGAAGTGTATGCAATTAGCAGCCACCTGGTAGGCCAGGCTATTTGTGACAACATCGACAGCCGGCACCAGGCAATTTTGCCGCCTTATGTTTGGGGCGATGGGGATCCGGAAGGTGTGCGCCAGCGTGCAGCCAAAGAAATGATGGATACCGCGCGTGCTGCTGCTAAACTGGGTGTGCCGGTTGTAAACGGCTTCACGGGCAGCAGCATCTGGCATTTGCTTTACTCATTCCCGCCTGTATCACCCGAGATGATTGATGCCGGCTACCAGGACTTCGCAGACCGCTTCAATCCGATCCTTGATGTGTTCGACGAAGTAGGTGTGCGGTTTGGCTTGGAAGTTCATCCAACTGAAATTGCGTTTGACATTTCTTCGTCGCACCGTGCACTTGAAGCACTGAAACACCGGAAAGCGTTTGGCTTCAATTACGACCCGAGCCACTTTGGCTATCAGGGGGTTGACTACGTTGGCTTTATCGAAGAATTTGGCGACCGCATTTACCACGCACACATGAAAGACGTGTGGTGGTCTGACCAGCCCAAGCGCGCCGGCGTGTTTGGGGGACATATTGATTTTGGGCACCGCGATCGCTTCTGGGACTTCCGTTCCATCGGTCGGGGTAACATTGATTTTGAAGAAATCATCCGCGAACTGAATAGGATTGGTTACGACGGCCCGCTTTCCATTGAGTGGGAAGATTCAGGTATGGATCGTGAAGAAGGAGCAGAAGAGGCTTGTGCGTATATTAAAGCCGTAGACTTTACGCCGGCACACGGCGCGTTTGATGCGGCATTTGATAAATCAAACCAGTAGTTTTAATAATGCCAGCCGGGGTCCCAACAGGTTTAGACGGGTTGTTAACGGAACACACAATCCTGGCGGCCAGGGCCCCGGTACAGCATTTTATCGTACAAACCAACCATTGTTGAGGGTTGTGTTTAGGGGTTCGTAATAAAAATTTTCAACCTTAAACCTGCAACTTTCAACCGCAAACAAATCAATCTACCCGGATTTATTTGTTTGCCCTTAACCAATAGTTTTTATGAAATGGGTCAGCGGCGCCATGGCGTTATTATTTATTGCCTGGGCAGCATTTCAGTACAATGATCCGGATCCTTTTATGTGGATTCTCGTCTATGGATTAGCTTCCCTGGCCAGTGTATTATTTCTAATTAATAGATTGCCCCTGGCTTTTCCATTGATCTTCTGCGTGGCCGGCTTTGGATGGGCAATTTATCTCTCAACCATCATCACATACGAGCCGCCATTAATTGGTATCGAAGCTTGGCGGGAAATGATGGGGCTGATTGTAATCTCTAGCTGGATGGGTTTGCTAACCTGGCTCCTGCGCCGTTCAAAAACAAAAGAGGCTGTTGCCGTTTCTAAAACAACGTGATTTCGGCATAAAGCGAATTTCTCTTTTACATGTAACACCTCGACCAAGGATTATCTGATCGGCTGTACCGGGGAATTATGCAGGCGCAATATGCGTTGCGGTCTGCTATTATTCATTTTTTGGTAGATTTAATAGGCTTCTCACAGTCGTTAAGCGGCAAATGACGGCGTACTCGGTTCGTTTCCTCTGGCTTGTTTTACTGGTGTGCCTTACAGGCAGTACGATGTCTGTACCTGAACCTGTTGATGGCACCCAGGGCACACGGCCCCGCGATCCATGGGTATTTGCCGGTGCACTCGACGACCGACCACGCACCCTGTTTGTTGCGCTGCACCACGACCTCTGGCTGGCGTTTGATACCGCACGCGGCACTGTATACAAAGCGTGGCGTGGCGGATTGCAACCCGCATCACTAAACCCTGATCGCTTTTCTGCCTGGCCGGCAGCCATCAATGGTCTCCTGTATCAGGCCGGTGCTGACGAAAACCCCTGGCGGCTTATCCGAAACGGACGAGAAACAACGCCTGAAGTGATCTATCGTGGTTATCGGATTGCCGGTGATCGACTCACTATTACCTACCAACTGGTTTCTGCGCAAGGGCAGCGTATCGATATTGAAGAGACGCCTGAGGTTATTCATGATGCAGCCCAGCGGCCCGGCTTAACCCGTTCTTTCTTTGTTGCACAGGCGCCACCCAATGTTCAGGTTGCGCTTGATGTGAACGCGCAGACACTCAAGTCACGCACCGACCTCCAAACCAATGGCGTATTCCAGCGATCCGGAGAAAAGACGCATACCTTCGTGTGGGGCAAGACCTTTGATATTGCAGGCCGGCTGTTATTGAACACGGGCAGCGTGACCGATTTTACCACCTATTTTGCTCCGAACCTGCTAAAAAACCTCGAAGACGAGACCGCCCTGGATCCACTGGAGCTCTTCAAAAATACGCGGGTGTACCAGTCGCTGGATCTCGGCGACGAAGCAAGTGCATCAAATCGCATGATTCGCCGGCAGGGGCAAGTCCCTGGCGTGTCTGTAAAAGTCTACGGCATCGGTGAATCGATTGACAGCCTGATGCAACTGGCACCCGGACAACTGCCCACCGCCAACAGCATTCAACCTGCCCTTGATTTGACCTCCAAACAGCACTTTGGTGATCTGGATTTCTACTTCATCAGCCATATCAACGGCAACCTTAATGTTGTGTCCGAAGGGATCTACAGTTTTCAGGTATTGGCTGATGACGGCGTACGCTTTTCCATTGGAGACTCGCTATTGTATGAACACAACGGACTCCAGGCTGCGGAGCCTTCAGCAGATATTGATATTTACCTGAAGCCGGGCCTGTATCCTTTATCGGTAGAACATTTCCAATCGACCGGGCAAAAGCGATTAACCATCAAGTGGCGGCCCCCGTGGAGTGGCACGTTCGACGTGTTGGAGGCGCCGACTTTATCCACCCGAAAAGAAGAGCAGCGGCGCGTGTCGGTAGGAAAGAAGCACGTATTGCGTCAATTTCCAGATGCATTGATCGATCTGGAGCGAATAGCGGTTGATGCAGTGCATCCGGGATTAACTGTGTCTGCCTTGAAAAACCCGGCGCTTAATGGCGCTATTGGGGGCATCGATGTGCTGTCGGATGGCCGGCTCGTGCTGGCAACCTGGGATGGCACACACGGCAATGTATGGCTGGTTGATGACAATCCAGAGCAAGACAAGCAGTTACAGGCCCGCGTCATTGCCAAGGGGCTTGCTTATCCGTTTGGCATCAAGGCGGTAGATGACGAAGTGTTTTTGCTGCAGCGCCACGAGTTGACGCAACTGATTGACCTGGATGGCGATGAGGAAATTGATGAATACCGTGTAGTGGCAAATGACTGGCCACTGACCAACGATTTTGATGAGTATGCCTTTGGGTTGTCATACCATCAGGGCAGCTTTTACGCCGGCCTTGCTGCACCCGTGGATGGCGAGGGTGCCATTCTCATAGAAGATTTACCGGACAGGGGCAACCTGGTGAGACTCGGATTTGACGGCTCTGTTGTGCAAATATCCGACGGCTTTCAGGTTAACAATGGTGTTTGGCTCGACGATGAAGGCACGCTTGCTGTAATGGATCACCGCAATCCATGGTTTTCTGATTCCCGCCTGATGCTGGTTTCAGGAGGCCAGGGCCGTTCGTTTTTGCCGGCTGCTGCCAATAAGGCCGCACCTTTGGCTATGTCATCTATCTGGTTGCCATCTGGTTCAGAAAGCAAAGCGCCAACGCAACCTGTACGCATGAAGGCGGGCCCGTACGCCGGCCAATGGGTTTACGGCGACCTCCAGGCAGGCAGGCTAAACCGCGTATATGTTGAGACCGTTGAAGACCAACTTCAAGGCGCCGTCTTTCGCTACACCGGCGGCCTGCCGTTTCCCGTAAACCGGCTCGTCGTTGATGATGAAGGCGCGTTGCTAGCTGGCGGACTCACTTTTGCTGAACCCTGGCTGACCCTCAAGCCACAGGAAGAAGTGCTGCAGCGGATTACGTTTAGCGGTGAAGAGGCATTTGAGATGGTCGCCATGCATGCGATGCCCGATGGATTTGAACTCGCTTTTTCGGCTGAGGTCAGTGAAACCGCAGCTGAAGACGTGGAGCACTATCGAGTATACACCTGGTCGAACCACGAATCAGCAAAACGCCGCCGGCCCGACAGAAGTCTGGTTGATGCCGTACCTGTACAGGCTGTTCAAATTTCAGACGATGGCAAACGCGTCCGGTTATCCATAGACAACATGAAAGCCGGCGCTATCTACTATATCAACCTCGCACCCGCTTACGAAAGCGCATCAGGTGACGGACTGTGGAGCAACGAAGCATGGTACTCGCTCAATGTAATCCCCGGTTCTGCAATCGGCCAGGCCGATGATTAGGGCGTAACTAAAGGATCTGTGTTGCTTCGTGTATCCGTATTTTCGTTCTTCAGTTTTGCATGTTCATTTTTTGTAAAGCTGCTCCTGCGCAAAAAGAAAACACATCAATCGGCAATCGGCATTAAAATCACTCCTCACTCCGGCCTAATCAACGCCGAGTATTTATCCAGCGTCTGCCAGAGCCTGTCCATATCTTTGTCAAATTTCCGGGTTTCGCTGGTGTTGAGGAAAACAATGTGTCCCTTGCCGGAGCTTCTGGAGAAATGTGCGTAGACACGCACGCCAGGATCGCCGCCGGCGTGGCCCACTTCTTCGTCGTAAAGCTCCCAGAAAATACCTGCTCCAAAATCGTCGTTTATCTGGCGGGCAAACATTTCGCGAAAGCTCTCAGCTGACAGAATGCTCGGTGTGCCCTGGTAACCCTGAATCATGCTGATGAAATAGGTGCTGAAATCGAGTAGCGTGGTATTGAATCCACCGTCGGGATACGTGATCAATTTGTATTCTGGGAGCCGGAATCCACCAAAGTACAGCAGTGATTTTTCCTGCGTATTGAAGTCGCTTGTGGACCAGCTAGCGTTTTGCAGGCCCAGCGGATGCAGGATGTGGGTAGCTACAAAGGTGCTGTAATCAACACCTGCGGCCTGTTCAAGGATGAGGGCAGCGATGGCGGTGTTGTTGTTGCTGTAGTGGAAAGCTCCGCCGGCAGCGTGCTTGGTAAAGTTCTTCTTGCTGTAATTTGCTCCGGTTGTGACATAGAAATCGCTGATGAATTCAGCCATTGATTTATCAACATTTTTTGCAAGCCTGCCCATGGTTCGCCTGATCACAAATCTTCTGATGCCAAGCGAAAACTGCTTGTGAAAGTCTTCGTCGATTGTCGAAAAGATATACGAACTTTCATTGCCTTTGACATCCGAAATACCCGACGTGTGAGAAGCGAGGTGCCGTATGGTGATTGGTGAGCCGGGCACATGCGGATTGACAATTTCAAACGGCAAATGGTTGTTGATGGGGTCATCCAGGTCGAGCAATCCCATTTGCTGTGCTTGCATCAATGCGACACCGGCAAGCGTTTTGGATACTGAGGCAATGGGCTGAACCGTTGTTGCTGTGTACTTGCGAGCGGCTGCCTGGTCTGCATACCCAAATCCTTCTGCGTAATGAATCCCCTCAGCATCAACAATAGCGAGCGCACCGCCGACGAAAGAGGTCTCTTCCGCTAATTGATTCATCGCCTGTGATAGGGAATCAGACCAATTTTGTGCGTTTGCAGATGTAGAGAGAACGAGGCAGAGGCTAAGTAGGAGGAAGTAACGCATAAATAAAGCAGAAAGACAGCATGGAAGGCCCTTAGATACCGAATGGCGGGGAGATTTAGTTACAGCGTTGAAGGGATGCGTTGCTTTAGAGGTGTTGCGCGATCCACTGCTGCATGTAATTGATGACGTTCTGTTGCTCCGGTTCGTTGAAAATTTCATGGTACAGTCCGGGCCACCATTTGAGGGTCTTGTCTGAAGATGCTGCGGTGTTGTAAAGCAGTGCGCTGCCCTGGGGATTGGTCAGTTGGTCTGCATCACCATGCATGATCAGCAGAGGGATTTTAATGTTGTGGACTTCCCGTTGCAAATACTTGAACACGCGGTTGAGTTCACCGGCCGTGCGGGCCGGAATTTTGCCGTTGTAGACCAACGGATCAGCATGGTAGTCCGCTACAACCTCGGGGTCTCTTGAGATGGTGCTGCTATTGAGGGTTACAGTCGGCAGCTTTGGCGCGAGCGCACTCACCACGCCAGAGATTGAGATAAGGAGAGGCGAGATGTCATCGCCGGGCAACAGCGCGGTGGCACTTAACACTACGCCTTTAAGCGCCGGCGATCTTGTTGTCACACTTGAGACCAGGTAATGCAAGGCAACCGTTGTGCCCATGCTGTGGGCAAGCAGGAAGCGTGGTAGTGCAGCATGTGTTGCTGACACCCAGTTTAGGACGGTGTTGAGGTCTTCCACATACGCATCAAAACGATGCACGTAAATACGTTTGCCCTCCGATTTTCCATGCCCCCGTAGATCACACCCAACAACAAGGTAACCTTGTGCATTCAGCTGGTTCGCTACGTGTTCATAGCGCGCCACGTGTTCAGCCAGCCCATGCACAAGCACAATGATGGCAGTCGGTTCGCCTGCCGGCGCCCAGGTTTTGACGTGCAGTTTTGTGCCGTCAGGGGTTGTGAGTTGGGATATGTCTTGCACGTTTGAGAGGGGCACTTACGGTGTTGTGTTTCCGAATGTAACGCCTTCCCAATCATCCGTGCGGAACGGGGATGCTGGTAGTCCTGCTGTATTGTAGAGATTTACTACAGGATTGTCAGCCCAGCCATAGCGCACTGCAACCGGAGCTGATACGCGGCTACTGCGAACAACCACGTTGTTGCCGACGATCGTGGCCGTACCCCTGTGCCATTCCTGGTCTTCGCCGGCGATGGCAAATCCCTGGAGTACAGCGTTATCGGGTGTCATGAGGCCCTTTTCTGCATAGGCAAAGGTAAGTCGAACAGAGTCGTCTGCTATTTCGTGGGACTGGTACAGCGGGCCGGCCGGGATATTGTCATGGCCATACGTCGCATGGAGTGCAGAAAGCGCTAAGCGGAAACCTACGTCTTTCTTGTTCCGAGGATGAATGTCGTCTGCTTCGCCGATGTCGATGGTGACTGCCATGCCTGTGTTGGGTAGGGAAAGCGCCATGGTTTGTGCCTCCCGCAGTTCAGGCCAGGATTGCTGTTCAACCGGGTTGACCTGTTGATTCATGAAGTTGGCCAGTTGCACAAAATGGAAGCCAAGCGGACTGTCCCATTTGGTGCGCCAATCCTGAATCATGGCAGGAAAGAGGGTTTGATATTGATGCGCCCGGCTTGCATTGCTTTCTCCCTGGTACCAGATCACACCTTCCAGAGAATAGGGGACGAGCGGGTGAATCATGGCATTGTAGAGTACGGTAGGCGTGTGCTGTTGGCCAGTCGGGCGGCGAGGCAGCGCTGCGTCTCTGAAGTCCAGGCCAAGTTTATATTGCCAGTCTCCGGCAAGGGTACGGGATTGCTGTGAATTGCCGAGGCTGATATGCATGGTTTCAGCCTCACCCCAAATCCCACCACCGCCGCCTGTATCCAGTGCGCGAACCACAATCACGTTTTCTCCTGCTTTGAGCACATTAGGGGGTATGGCATAGGTCCTTGGCGCATTGTATACCGCCGTTTCGCCAACCAGTGTCCCATTTACCCAGGTTTGGTCTTCATCATCAATCTTTGCAAGCGAAACAGTTGCGGCTTTACCATCCCAATCAGCCGGCAGGTTGATCGTTTTTCTGAACCAGATGATACCGTCCAGTCCGTTTAAAACGCCTTCCCAAAGCTGCGGCAAAGGCATAACTTCCCAGTCACTGCCGTCAAGTTCAAGTGCAGCCCAGGCAGGATTGCCATCTGTGTAACCGGCGTCGTTATCGTGTACGGCCTGGCGCCATTCAGCGGCGGTGGCCGTAGCATCATATGCAGCGGGATCGTCTACGATTTCCTGGACTAGCTCTGCGTAATCAGGATGTTCGAGCAGGGTTTCGCTGGAGGTCCACGCCTCTGCGCGGGTGCCACCCCAAGAGCTGTTGATGAGTCCTACCGGAACGTTTAATGAGTCGCGAAGGGTTTGGGCAAAGTAGTATGCAACAGCAGAAAAATTGCTCACGGTTGAGGGGCTGTTCACTTTCCAGCCATCAGCAGGGATCGTTTGTGATGGCGTAGCTGAAACGACATTGCGGACAGTAAACAGGCGAATTTGATCGTCTTGTGCAGTGGCAATGGCTGTTTCTCCATTGTTCGTGGCTTCCAGTGGCCATTGCATATTGGATTGTCCAGATGCCAGCCACACTTCTCCAACGAGCACATCGTTAAACGTGAGGGTCGTTTCTCCCTCAACGGTGAGTTCAAATGGCCCGCCGGCTTCTTCAGGTGCCAGGACTACGCGCCATGTGCTGTCTGCTGAAGACGTAATTTCTGATTTCTGGTTGTTGAATCGTACCGTAATTTTGCTGTTGGGTGTAGCTTTACCCCATACATTAATATTGGCAGATCGCTGGAGCACCATGTGATCTGAAAACAGCGGCGGCATGACAATATGTGATGCTGGTGGTGCAAGTTGACAGCCAGCCAGTAAAATAAGAAGGCAAAGGGGAAGCAGTAAGCGATTCATATCCGTATACATAAAAGAAGATGGAAGCCCTATAATAGCGTTCTTTCCTATCAATCTGTAATTTCGTGCGAGAAATTCGGCTGCCACTGAAAATAAAAGAGACAAAGTTGTATTCTGCATCACGCGTGGTAAAGCACCAACAGCATGGTACGCCAGGGGTGGGCCGGCGCAAATTTTATTGTAGATGGAATTATTGATTGAAGCGTCATGATTATACGCACAAAAGCGCACGGCCGGGCCGGCCTCATTGGCAATCCTTCAGATGGATATTTTGGCAAAACGATTTCGTTTATCGTTCGGAATTTTGCAGCAGAGGTCATGTGCTACGAGTCGCCGCATGTGTCCATTGTACCAGGGCATCGTGATCACCTGGTTTATACAAGCCGGCGCGCCCTGGTCGACGATGTAAGTCTGAATGGCTATTATGGCGGCATACGGCTGGTAAAAGCGGCGATTAAAGCCTTTAGTGATTATTGTGACCGCGCCGGCATCGGACTCGACGACCGCAATTTCACGTTGGAATACAAAACCAATGTGCCGGTTCGGGTAGGGCTTGCCGGCTCGAGTGCCATTATCACTGCTACGATGCGCGCCCTGATGGCGTTTTACGGAGTGGAGATTGTGAAGCCCCAGCTGCCCAATCTTATCCTGAGCGTAGAGGTGAAAGAACTGGGTATCGGCGCAGGACTGCAAGACCGGGTTGTACAGGTTTACGAAGGGACTGTGTTCATGGACTTTGACAAGGCGTTGCTGGATACACGAGGATATGGCACCTACCTGGAGGTAGACACGCGGAAGTTGCCACCCCTGTTTGTTGCCTTCCATGACAACCTTTCTGAAGGCACAGAAATCTACCACAATAATCTGCGAAGCCGGTTCGACCGCGGCGAAAAAGAAGTAGTGGACGGCATCAAAACCTTTGCCTCCTTTGCACAGGAAGCTTACGATCTGATCGAAGCCGGTAAGGGACTGGACATTGGACCCCTTATGGATGCAAACTTTGACTTGCGGGCCTCATTGAGCAAAATCAGTGATGGCAACATGCGCCTGGTGAAAGCAGGGCGGAAGTTTGATGCCAATGTTAAGTTTGCAGGCTCGGGTGGTGCGGTTGTGGGCATGTACGACGGCGATCCGGAACGGCTGAAGAAAATCAAACAAGCGTATGAATCGTTGGGGGCACAGTTGTTGATTCCCAACATATTGCCCGAATCAGCGGGCTAACCAGAGTTAGTAGCGAGCATATGAAACGTGTGACCAAAGCGATCATCCCGGCTGCGGGTATGGGGACCCGGTTTTTGCCGGCGACCAAGTCGATGCCCAAAGAGATGTTGCCCATCATCGATAAGCCTGTACTGCAGTACGTGATCGAAGAAGCCATTGAAAGTGGCATTGAAGATATCTTGATTATCACAGGTCGTGGCAAACGCGCAATCGAAAATCATCTCGATTATGCCCCGGAGCTGGAGGGCTTTCTGCGCGAAGCTGGCAAAGATCACCTGATCAATACGGTGCACGACATAGCAGATAAAGCGCGGATTTTCTACATCCGACAAAAAGTACAGCGTGGCCTTGGTGATGCCATTCGGATTGGTCGCAGGCATATCGCCAATGAACCGTTTGCAGTACTGTTGGGTGATACCATCATCAATCCCGAAGCAGGGAGTCCGCCGGGATTGAAGCAGCTGGTTGATGTGTATGAAAAGAAGCAGGCAAGCGTGGTTGCCGTGCACCGCGTACCCGAAGAGTGGGTAAGCCGCTACGGCGTGGTCGCCGGCACGGCAGATGAAAAGCTTGAAAACGTGTACAGACTCTCACATCTCGTTGAAAAGCCGGCGCCGCAAGAAGCACCTAGCAACCTCGCCATCGCCGGTCGATACGTTTTCTCGCCCGAAATCTTTGCCTGCATCGACGAAACAACCGAAGGCGTCGGCGGCGAAATCCAGTTAACGGACGCCATGAACATGCTCGCCCGCACTGAACCCATGTACGCGCTGCACTGGCAAGCCCGCCGCTACGACATTGGCAACCGCGTAGAATATGCCAAATGCTTCATAGATTACGCAATGAGACGCGAAGACACCCGCGACGCGGTACGGGCACATTTGAAGGCGGAGTGGGGGATTTAGGGAGGTTTGAATATCGAATATCGAACAAGGAATTTTGAATGTCGAAGGGATATCTTCCATCGAAAATCGAAAATCGAAAATCGAAAATCGGCACTCAATTCAGCCCTGTATCCTTTCGCCGATAGCTGACGTATAACACCATCCTGTATTCAAGCACAAACCATTCAACTTTGATGACACGACACATCGCGCAGCTTCTGCTGCTTTGCGTGCTGCCCTTGTTTGCCGCATGTCAGGAAGAACCACATCCAGCTGATAGTTATCCGGAGCCGTTTAGCGGCCAGGTACTGCAGGGTGACTCCCTGATTTCACCCGTGCCTCAACGGATCTCGCAGCGCACATTTGAAGATTCTACTACCGTTGTGCTACGTCAATACACCGTATTTCCTGATTCAGCTTCGTCAGGTACGCCTCCCGAGCGTATGATGAAAATGCCAATCGCAGCCGGCCTCGATTCGCGTGAAGAGACGCTGTATGTGATGGACACCGAGTCGTTGCTGATCAACAAATACGACGTAGCCAGCGCGGAACTTACCGATGTGATTACGTCTGCCAAAGACGCACACGAGCCTAGTAACTACGGTGCCGGCCTTCGCATGATTTCTGATGAAGAAATGTGGCTTTATGGGGTCAAAAAGGCCCGTATAACGCAGATGTCGACGACGGGCGATCTGGGCCGTGACATCAAATTTAAATCAGGTGAACACCATGCCGTCAGTACTTCCGGAAACTACGTGGTGCGGCGAATAAATGACGATATCGAATTATTCCACACCTATACATCTAAAGACAAGGCACAGGCTTCATTTGGGATTCTCTCATCCGAAAAAATTGAACTGAATGGCGAGTCTTTTAAAGGCCATGGCATGGGGTTCATGGGGTCCGTGATTTCTGATGGGACCGACAGTTTTGTATACGCAGCCCAATTTGGCGGTGTATTGCTACGATATAAAATGGACGGTTCGCTGCAGTATTTTCGGGAAGCCATCAAGCCAGGTTCTTTTCCCGGTTTGGCAGCATACACACCTTCGGGTCCCAATTCCTGGTCCATTGACGACGGTGTTTCGAACCATATCAGCTATCCGATCAATGAGTGGAATGGTACCATCTACTATTTTGTCACGGAGAAAGGGGAAGACAGCACGCGTTGGATGATTGATGCATACGATTATGATAACGGCGATTACCTTTATTCAATAAATCGCCGTGAAACTTGCCGATACATATTTATAACCGACGAGCACATCTACGCACACTGCATTGATCCCGGTGGGTTTGTGCAGTTTAAGCGCGAAGGCCCGCCTGAAGTACTGCCAGTTACTGATCTTGCGGAGTTATAGACGCAGCGAAAGATACAAACGTGAGCGGGAGGCAGGTCCGGGCGCACTCGAATCCTTCCCTGCCTCCGTACCCACGCATTGCTTTTCTTGCTACCATGCAGCGTGAAAAGTTATCGGTGTACAAGTTGCCGGCTGATTCGGCCGCGGTCTGATGCCAAAACCACGTGATAGACGCCGGCGGCAAGATCCTGAGGTGAATCGAAGAGCGGAGTCACAGACGTACCCGTTGGCAAATGTATAGGCCGTTGGTGCACCTGCTGCCCGGCTACATTGTAAACCAGCAATTGCATCGTTGCCCCGTTGCCCAGGTTATTGACAAGGCGTAGGTTTGCCGCGGCCATGTCAATTGCTGGGTTGGGATACAGGTCGAAAGAAACGGACGGGGGGAGCACCGATTCACCTGTGGTGCCTACATTAATGACTTCTGTCACTTCTACCAGTTGATTGGGGCTGACGTCGGTGAATATCTGGCGGTTGCCGGCAGGCCATGAGACAATGAGGGTATCAACCATTGTGGCGTCGCCCAGGCCGAAGTGTACCGTACTGCTGTTCTGACCGGCGTAACCCGTTTGCGCCTGTATATCGCGCAATTGCCACGTAGGTACACCATCAATCACCGCTCTTGCCCGGATGCGCGCGCCGATGGCATCCCGGTTGGTGGACACGCCCGTCAGCTTCAACTTGAGCCATGCGTTGGCATTGCCTTCATTGATGAGTAAACTGTTGGGCAATTCATTGCTTGTTGCGCTGTTTTTGCAGTTGGCAAAAGCAAGGTCTGGCGCGCCGTCGTTGTTGACATCTCCCCAGGCTACGCCAAATGAGCAAACAGCCTCATTGGTTTCGAATTCAGCGGAAACGTCGACAAACGTTCCATCTCCCTGATTTTGGAAAAGCGCGTTGGGCAGGCCGGCATTGCAAAATCCATTGCTGACAGCCAGGTCGAGGTCGCCATCATTGTCGTAGTCAGCAAATGCAGAACCGAAGCTGCAAGTGCTTGCTGTGGTAACCGGATCGTCTGTTATGGCTTCAAAGGTGCCGTTCCCCATATTGCGGAAGAGTTGGTCGGACAGGGGACGGAAGAAATTGGAGTTACCCACAAACAGATCAAGATCACCGTCGTTGTCGATGTCACCCCATGATGCTGTGATACTGCCTCTGCTGTCGGTTACAATCAGGCCTTCAGTAAGCTTCTCAAATCCACCGCTGCCTGTACCCCAAAAAAGGTCATTGGGATTGTTGCCTTCGTTGGCCACAAAAAGATCGGTCAGGCCGTCGTTGTTGAAATCACCCCAGATAGCGCCGCGGCTGGGTTCGTTGTCGTTAACCAACGGATGGTTGTTGACCCGCAAAAAGGTTTCGTTTTTGAGATTACGGTACAGAAAGTTATTGCCCTGGGTACCGCTACTGGTTATGTAGAGGTCGAGCCAGCCGTCGTTGTCGTAATCACCAAATGCGGCTGTTTCAGCAAAGGAGCCGCTTACGATGCCGGCGCTGCCTTTGAAGTTGAGGGCGCCGTTGCCATCGTTCAGGTACAGCAAGTCGGCCACGCCATACCAGCTTGAGACCATGGCGTCGAGGTGCCCATCGTTGTTATAATCTGCAAAACTGGCGCCGTCAGCCGGTGATGATGCTTGCACAATTGCCATGTCTGTGACCTGCACCAGTGTGCCAGTGCCGTCATTCAGGTAGAGGAGGTCTTTTTGGCCGCCTTGCAGTCCGTTGGAAATATAAAGGTCGTCCCAGCCGTCGTTGTTCAGGTCGATGAAGTTAACGCTGCGGCTATCTGATTCAGGATTGGTAAACGTGGCTGATGCGTCGCTGAACACCTGTGCCTGGGTAGGTGTGGTGAGCCATACGGTAAGCAGGATGATTACTGCCCGTCGTACCGTTG
>JBCCIM010000153.1 GCA_039111535.1 Bacteroidota bacterium
ACTTCTTCAAAAAAGGAGCCTGGCGGCCACTGCCTTCCGGAGATGGCCAGCGCCTGAATGTTGGTGTACAAACCAATGGCCGCTTTTATCAAAATTACTCCATTGGGTACACCGAGCCCTGGTTCAAGGGTAAACCAACGCCTGTTGGGTTCTCTGTCTCATACTCTAAAATTGGTCAGAATCCGTTTTCAACGCTTTCGCTTGGCGATCTTTCTACTGCCAGTGGCCGCGTCTTTTATGAAAAACGCCTCAAATGGCCCGATGACAAGTTTAGTTACCTGAGCGGGGTACAGTACCAGTACACAGACAACAATGGGTTGTATTCTCAGCAGGTACTTCCGCTTGGTGTGAGCCAGGAAGTCACATTGCAGCAGGTGTTGTCGAGAAACTCTACGGACAATCCGCTTTTCCCATCTGCCGGCTCGACATTTAAGCTTTCGCTAGAGGTTGCGCCGCCAGTAGGTAACTTCATCCAGTATCACAAATGGCGCTTGACCAACAACTGGCATGTGCCAATTCTGCCAAAGCTCTCTCTGAGCATTGGGGCTGATTTTGGCTACCTGGGTTCGTTGAATGGGGATGATATTTTCTTCCGCCGTTTTGTGGTGGGTGGTTCGCCATTTGACACACAGGGGACATTCAATCGCTTCTTCTTTGCCACCGATATTGTGTATCTCCGTGGTTATCCTGCCGGCGCACTTGGGCCGCGTAGTTCAACCGGAGAGCCACGTGGTGGGCGAATCCTGAACAAGTATACTTCCGAGCTGCGCTGGATGGCTATTGCCTCCGAGCAGTTGCAAGCGGCTCCGTATCTGTTTATGGATGCTGCTAATTCGTGGGAAGACTTTAATGCATACAATCCTGCCGGCCTGTTCCGTTCTGCCGGTTTTGGTATGCGGTTCTTCCTGCCAATTCTCGGCATGCTCGAAATTGCCTACGGCAAAAACTTCGACGAATTTGAACCAACATCGCTCTCCCGGAGTGATCACAACGGTTCCAAGCGCTGGCTATTCCAGTTCACCATTGGCCAGGGCTTTAATCAGTAGGGCGCAACCATACTGACCGTATAATACATTTGAAAAAAGCAGTGAAAAGACGACCATCTTTTAAGGCTCCCTCTTATAAGGCACAGCTTGCCATGGCAAGCCTGTTTCTCCTGACGCTTGGCGTATTTGCAACATCAGCAAACGCCCAACAGAAAATTGGGTATGTAGATTCTGACTACATCCTCGAGCAAGTGCCTGAATTTGCAACCATCCAGCAGAACATCGATCGCCAGGCGAAAGAATGGGAAGCTGAACTGGAAGAAGCACAGCAGACCGTAGATGATATGTTCAGAGAATATCAGGCTCGCGAACTGCTTTACACCAAAGAAGAACGCCAGCGCAAACAAGAAGAAATTGTGCGCGCTGAAGAAGAAGCTGAACGGCTTCGCATGCGCTACTTTGGTCCAGAAGGCGAACTGTTTGTCCAGCAGGACAACCTGATGCGGCCTTTGCAAGAGAAATTGATGAAAGCAATCGAAGTAGTTGCAGCTACCGATGCTTACGATTACATTTTCGACAAGAGCGGAGACTTTCTGTTTTTGTTTGCGCGCGAACAATACGATGTCAGCGACCGTGTTCTGGAAGAACTAGGTATTGAGATCGACGAGCGCAGAAGTCGATAAGATGTACGGTGCCATCCGGTGCCAGCACATCTCCCCACGGATTTTGACCCGCTATTTTATAACAAACAAGTACAGTAAAAATGCATAAACGTTTTCTTTCAGTAGTCGCCATGCTCGTGCTGGGACTTTCCGTTTTGCCGGGCGCGGTACAGGCTCAGAAACTGAAAGTAGGATTTACTGACCATGAAGTGCTGATCGCGGCTATGCCGGATTATGCCGAAATTCAGGTTGATTTGCAGCAGCAATTTACAGCTGCGCAGGAAGCGCTGCAGTCGCTTGCTGCAGATTTCCAGGCAGAAGTTGAGAAATATCAGAAACAGCAGTCTTTGCTCTCAGCTGAGAGCCGTGCATCCCGCGAACAGGAATTGGGCAGGCGTCAGCAAGAGCTGCAGGAAGCAGCTGGCCGCAAAGACCAGGAGCTTGCTTCGCTTGAAGCAGAGATGATGCAGCCTATTTTTGACCGCGTGCAAGCAGCCATCGACACGGTTGCTAAGTCCAAGCAGCTTGACCTTGTGATTCGTCACCGGGTTGGTGCACAGCCAGTGATCCTTTATGTCAACGACGAAAGTGTTACTGACATTACGATCGAAGTTGCCAAAGCACTTGGTATCGATGTTGACGGAGAAGCAGCAGCTGCAGCTGCAAACTAACTGTTCATCTTACGTCTTTATAAGGGGTATTTGCAGTACGCAAATACCCCTTATTTATTTCCGGGATCTCCAAATCCTTGCGCACTATATTGGGATGGTTATCCAAGTAAAAAGGAAAAAATGAGTACTGAGACCATAAAAGCCACACTTGCCAATGCAAAGCGTGTGACTACCCAGACATTGCAGGAGATGAAGGCCGTTGGCACCCCCGTTTCCATGTTAACAGCCTACGACTACACAAGCGCCCGCATTCTGGACCAGGCCGGCGTGGATATTTTGCTTGTCGGGGACTCTGCATCAAACGTGATGGCCGGACACGAGACTACGCTGCCGATCACGCTTGACCAAATGATCTACCACACCCAGTGTGTTGTCCGTGGCGTTCAACGCGTGCTTGTTGTGGCTGATTTACCTTTTGGATCGTATCAGGGGAACGCCAAAAAAGCGCTCTTCTCTGCCATTCGCATGATGAAAGAAGCCGGCGCGCACGCTTTGAAGCTGGAAGGGGGAGAGGCGGTGGCAAACATCATCGGGAAAATCATCGAATCGGGCATGCCTGTGATGGGGCATCTTGGTCTGACGCCGCAAAGCATTTACAAGTTTGGTACTTACAAAGCCCGCGCGCGCGAAAAGGAAGAGGCTGAGCAACTGAAGCAAGATGCCTTGCTGCTGGAAAGCGTTGGGTGTTTTGCGATTGTTCTTGAGAAAATACCCGCCGAGCTGGCAAAGGAGGTATCAGACTCGCTCCGCATTCCAACCATCGGCATCGGCGCCGGCAGTGGATGTGATGGACAGGTGCTCGTTACACACGACATGCTGGGATTGACAAAAGATTTTAACCCCCGCTTTGTTCGCCGGTATGCAGATCTCGACGGCATAATTACCAAAGCTGTGCAGCACTACGTTGATGATGTGCGTAGCCGGAGTTTTCCCGATGCCTCTGAAAGCTATTAGGCAATACACGTATCATCTTAACTAACCCACGTGTGCATCATTTGCCGGCTTGGGGTATACACACACTGCTGAGCCTGTCTATTTAAAAAAGGATATCTGTACAACATGGAGAACAACCCGGAACGCCCCCTTATTCTCATTTCAAACGATGATGGCATACGCGCAGCCGGCATCCAGGCCCTTGCTGATGCGCTTGTTGAGGTAGGTGACTGTTTTGTCGTGGCACCCAACGAAGAGCAGAGCGGGGTTTCGCACGCCATTACCATTCGTCACCCTGTTCGAGCACATCCCGTGCCTTTTAAGGCTGGCGGCAAGGTGCTAGACGCGTATGCGGTTACAGGCACACCTGTAGACTGTGTGAAGCTTGCAATCGATCAACTGTTGCCGAAGATGCCAGACCTGGTTGTTAGTGGCATCAATCAGGGACCCAATGCTGCCATTAATACGATCTACTCGGGAACGGTAAGCGCTGCATTGGAAGGAACGATTCTGGGTGTTGATGCCATTGCTTTTTCGCTTAATGCCTGGAAAGCTGGCGACTTCTATGCCGGCAGCAGCCATATACAGCATATCGTTAGATCCGTGCTGAAAACAGGGCTCCCACCGGGTGTTCTACTCAACGTTAACATCCCCGACGTGGCATCAGAGGAGATCAAAGGCATCGCCATTACCCGTCAGGCTGAATCGCGCTGGCAGGAGTCGTTTGTTGAAAGGATTGATCCAATGGACAAACCCTATTACTGGATTGCCGGTCAATTTGTGGATCTGGATGAAGGTGAGGACACGGACCTTGCGGCCTTGCGCAGCCAGTATATTTCGGTGACCCCCATTCGTCCCGATCTAACGGCGCACGACGTCATGGCAAAGCTTAAGTTTTAGCGCGTCGTTTTTGCCTGGTCCAACAGCCAGGTTTTATGATGCTCGAGGGCTTTGCGAACAGGCATTGGGTCTGTTTGGCCTGGATATCCCACTACCTGGTATTGTGCTGCCAGGTTGTGTGCATCGTCGTCTTGCCTGTCTGCCAGTTCTGCAGCAGCAGCCCGGTACGCATCGCGAAATGGGACACCATTGAGCACTTTTTCCAGTGCGTGACTGGTGGCGAACAACTCCTGTGTGGTTGCCTTTTTCATGTTTTCTGTTGAGAACTGCAGGGCTGGCACCACCTGCGCCATGGCTTGCACCAGATCCTGTGTCAGCAATAAGCCCCGCATAATAGATTCTTTGGTTAACTGGAGGTCCCGGTGGTATCCAGAAGGCAGGTTGGCCGGGAGGGTGAGTAGCAGTTGCATTTCAGCCATGAGTCGGTGGTAGTTGGCCCGTACCAGTTCGAGCACATCCGGGTTTTTCTTTTGTGGCATGATACTGCTACCGGTGCACATGGCTGCCGGCAAGGTGACAAACCCGAACTCGGCTGTGTTAAACAGAATAAGGTCGCTCGCCATCCGGTTGAAAGTAGCGCCAACTTGTACGAGGGCATGCATCGCGTGCATTTCCAGTTTGCCGCGTGATAGCTGCACAGCCGTCACATTGGTTTGCACGCTTTCGAAACCTAGCTGCTCAGCAGTGTAGGCGCGAGGTAGCTTTAGGAAAGGCACGCCGTATCCGGCTGCGCTGCCGAGCGGTGAGGTGTTGATTTGGCTGTGCGCATGCTGCAGGGCTGTCATGTCTGACAATAACAACTCTGCGTACCCCAGCGCCCAGAGCGCCGGCGTGGATGGCATCGCGCGTTGGTAATGCGTGTAGCCGGGCATCACCGCATCAGCGTAGGTGTCGCCGAGGGCACAGCACGCGTTGGTCACCTCAACAAGCTGTGCTACAATGACAGCCAGTTGGTCTCGCATAAACAGCCGGAGTGCCGTGAGAACCTGGTCGTTTCGCGAACGCCCTGTATGAATTTTCTTGCCGATGTCGCCCAGTTTTTCGGTAAGGTATGACTCGATTACCGTGTGGCAATCTTCGTCTTCTTGCCTGACCACGATGTTGCCGGCTTCAATTTCAACGCCCATGTCGGCCAGCGTTGCCTGTATTTGCGTCAGTTCTTCAGGCGTTAGCAATCCGATGGACACCAGTCCGGCTGCATGTGCCAGGGTGCCAGTAATGTCGTATGGAAGCAGCAGCGTATCCCATTTGTAGTCTTCGCCTACTGTGAATCGTGTTACCCAGGCGGCAACATCTATGTCTTTTTTCCAGAGCATGGGTTGTGGTAATCTTATGAAAAGTAGGCTTTAATAATGTCTTTATAGACCACTACGCCGCGTAAGAGCGATTCAATTTCGATGTGCTCGTGTGGCGTATGGGAGCGTTCGCTGGGGCCAGGGCCAATTTTAACCGTAGGTACATCAGCCAAATGAATCCAGTCTGAGGTTGTTGGTGAGCCAAAAGGCAACGCGTTTGGCAAGGCTTGGCGGCATGCATTAACAATGTTGCTATTCGGATCCGTAGCTGTCGGAATGATCCGTTTGCTGTGTACGTGTACTTCAGATTGCAGTTGATCCGCAACCAGGGTGATAATCTCTTCGTGCGTATAGGCTGGTGTTGACCGGATATCGAGGTAGAAGGTGCAGCTATCAGGAATCACATTGCGTGCGGTGCCCCCTTCGATGGTTGTCGCAGCAATTGTAGGCCGGCCAAGATGCGGGTCTCCGCGGTCAAACTGAAAGGCAGCTACGCGTTGCAAGTCGGCCGCGGCGGCATAAAGCGCATTTTCTCCGAGGTGCGCGCGTGCAGCATGAGCGGTTCGGCCGCGTGCGATAACTTTAAGGATCAGCAGGCCTTTTTGCGCAATGCACGGGACGAGCTCAGTTGGCTCACCAACCAGGGCAGCGTTTAGCTGCGGAAGGTGCGCTCGGAGGGTTTGCAAGCCGTTGTAATCGCCACCAACTTCCTCGTGGGTGGTGAGGGCAACAATGAGCCGGCCATTTTCAGGCTCCCAGCCGGCCGCATGCAGTTCAAGCAGCGCGCGCAGCATGGCGGTGCCACTCGCTTTGGCGTCAACGGTACCGCGACCCCATATGCAGCCATCTTTTTCTACTGCAGCAAAAGGCGGATAGGGGTGATCTGCTGAGGGAGGTACTACATCCAGGTGAGAATTGAGCAGCAGGCAGTTGTCGCCTGTACCCAGGGAGACAAATACGTTGTTATCTACCCGCTGTGGGACAAGCTTGTGCCGGCTTATGTAAGCTGAAACGCGGTCTGCTATTTCGGCCTCTTCATGGCTCAGGCTCGGCGTGCTTACCAGCGCTTTGAAGATCGATATGGTTTCGTGGGCTGTTGACAATGAACGTGCAAGGGGTTTGGGTTGTTAAACGACAGCGGTGCCGGATGTGCGGGAGAAAATGTCGTCGGGTGGCAAAATGAATACGTCTGAAATACCTGCTTCTCGCGCTTCAAAAGCCATCTTTAATTTGACCAGCATGCCGTCTTTGATCCAGCCATCTGTTTTACCGGCTGCAAACAGTTCTTTATCCATTGATTGGATGCGGGTGGAGGAATCAGACGCCATACGCCTGACCCCCCCGGATTCGGTGACCAGGAGCAGCGCATCTGCTTGCAAGGCTACTGCGACAGCATGGGCGACGGTGTCGGCATTTACGTTGTAGGTCTGGCCGGCTTTATCGATGCCAAGGGGGGCCATGATGGGCATTAAGCCAGCGGCAAGGAGTGTTTGTAAAAGCCTGGGGTTTATATGGTCAACATCGCCGACCCATCCAAAATCGACCTGCCGGCCGTCGATGGTCCAGGGTGGGCGGCGGTTTACCCGTAAGGTGCCGCCGTCAATGCCGCGGAGTCCAACCGTTGGCAGGCCATATTTAAACCCCTCAGCAACCAGGTAGGCATTCAATTCGCCGCAAATGGTCCATTGCAGGATAGAAAGGTCGATGTCTGTTGTTACGCGCCGGCCATTTACGATTGTCGGTTCGTGTCCGAGTCGCCGCGCCATGGCGGTTGATTGTGGACCGCCGCCGTGCACAATAATCACGCGTTCCTGTGCTGACAGGGCTTGCAAAGCCGGCCAGAATGCAGACAGGATCTCAGGGGCTTTTAACAGCGCGCCGCCAATTTTGATGACAGTTGTTCTTGTTTGCATACTATGCTTAATCGAGTAGTCCCCAAAGGTCTTCCAGGATGGCCTTCTGGGCGTGTAGCCGGTATTCTGCTTGTAGCAGGTGAATCGCTTGCGGGCTGTCTATCACTGCGTCTTCGACGACCACATTGCGTCGCACGGGCAGGCAGTGCATGAAGATGCCCTGGTTGGTTTTTTGCATGAGGCGGTCGTTGATGCGCCAGTGTTTGTTGTTCAACCGGAGGTCCACTTCAGCTTCTTTTGATTCATAAACAGCCGGCCCACTCCATGCCTTGGCATAGATAACGTCGGCGCCTTCAGCAGCGGCATACAGGTTGGATTCGTGTGATACCGTGGCACCATGCCGGGCTGCGTAGTCTGAGGCCATTTGCATGATGCCCGCGTCCAGTTTGTAAGGCTCGGGGCAGGCAAGCGTGACATCAAATCCTGACCGGGCAGCCATCAATAAAGCTGAATTGGGTACAGCCATGGGCAAGGCCCTCGGGTGGTGGCACCAGGTTAAAACAAACTTTTTGCGTCTGGTATCACCTTTGAAATGCGTCTGCAACGCCGCTGCATCACTCAGGGCCTGGCAGGGATGATAAAAGGCAGATTCGAGGTTGACAACCGGTACCTCAGCCGCGCTAACAAATTTGTTAAACAGGGTTTCATCTCGGTCCGCGATATAGTCTGTGAGCGAAGCAAACATGCGTACGCCGAGCGCATCATAATACCGGGACAACACGCCTACAGCTTCCCTGATGTGCTCCGCTTCATTGCCGTTCATTACAGCACCGTCTTCCCAGGAGAACCCCCATGTGCCTTGCCCGATATTCAAGGTAGTAGCATGCGCCCCCAATTGTGCTGCTGCCAATTCCATCGAGGTGCGTGTGCGCAGGGAGGAATTAAAAAATAGCAGGCCAATACTTTTGCCTGCAGCCGATTTTGACCATTTATCGGTTGCGGCGTGGTGCCATCGTGCGCGCGTGATCAGTTTTTGCCAGGTCAGGTCAGTGTGCAGGTGCCAGTCAATCAGGTGATCCATCATAGCGCTAGGTAAGGTTTGGTGAGCCTGCAACGGCAAGCATGGCTTCCAGGAAGGTTGCAACGTCCTCATCTGTTGCGTTTACCGGTGGCATAACCCGCATTACATGGGGATCCATCGAGCCACCAACCAGCACACCACGTGCCCTGAGGGCTTTGGTGGTAGGGGCAACCGGCTCATCCATCACAACACCAATCAGACATCCCCGTCCTCTTACTTCTTTAGCGCAGCCGGCAAGGCCCGTTGATATGGCATCAAATATTTCATGAGATCGCGCCATGAGGTTCTGGGTGGCAATGGTATTCAGGGTTGCAGTCATTGCAGCCATGGGTATCATGCCGCCGCCGAAGGTTGTGCCCTGGTCACCTGGCTTGACGGTGCCGGCTATTTCATCAGAGGCAAATGTAGCCCCAACCGGGAGGCCTGATGCCAGGCTCTTTGCCATGGTAATCAGGTCCGGTTTAATGCCATATTGCTCGGAAATAGAAAAGGTACCTGTACGGCCAACCCCGGTCTGTACTTCGTCGAAAATCAAAGCGACGTTGTGTGCGTCACAAAGTGCGCGGAGCTGGACATAGTAGGCGATGGGTGCCTCAACAATGCCGGCCATGCTCTGGATCGGTTCAAGGATCACCGCGGCTATGTCTTCATTGGATTCGAGGAGCGCTTTAAGCGCATCCAGGTCTCCAAAATCCACAAAATGGGTTGTCGGAATGATGCCGGCATACGGGATGCGGTATTTGTCAATCCCGGTCGCAGCCAGGCTACCAAGCGTCCGGCCATGGAAACCGGCCACCATGGCCACGACGTCATGCTTTCCGGTGTAGGTGCGTGCAAGCTTGAGCGCCGTTTCATTGGCTTCAGTGCCCGAGTTGCAGAAGTAGACGTGTTGGAGTCCGTTTGGCGCAAGGCTGGCTGCGACGCGTGCAGCTTCCGCGCGCACGGGGCTGTAGACTACATTGGAATAGAAAATTAACTCGTCAGCCTGTGCCTTGATGGCTGAAACTACGGCTTCAGGAGAATGACCAAGCAAGGTGACACAATGCCCGCCGTAAAAATCGAGATACGTCTTCCCGTCTGTATCCGTCACATAGCGTCCGTTGCCAGAAGCGAGGGCAATGGGGAGCTTATTGTAGGTGGGGAGCTGAAACGAATCTTCAGTTCTGATAATTTCTTGCGTATCCATTGTTGGTTCTGGTTTTGGTCGTTTCAGGCAAGAGGCCAAGGGTTTCTGGCAGGTTGGAAATCAGGTTTAGGTTTTGAACCGCCTGGCTGGCTGCCCCTTTGAGCAGGTTGTCGATGGCAAATCCAATGACGAGATCATTGCCTTCCACAATCCATCCTATATCACAAAAAGGAGTTTCTACGGTTACCCTGAGTTCTGGCAATGCGCCGGGCCAGAGCCGCACAAGGGCGCGGGCTTCATACGCCTGCTGGTACCACGTGCTTACCGTTTCAGCTGTGAGGGTTGATGGGAGCTTGATTCGTGCCATACCCCAAATACCCCGCACCCAGGGGCCAGAAACAGGCGTAAATGCCAGGTGATTGTCATCGCCAAGCAATTGATAGATTTCTCCAAGGTGTTGGTGGCGTAGTACTTTGTAGGCGCGAACATTGCCCTCGCGGGTGGGGTAGTGCGTTGTTGTCTTAGGCGTGGCACCGGAGCCCGATGCGCCAGTCAATGCCGTGATGGTTACATCAGATGATCCAAGCGCGTTGAGTGCCGGCGATAGCGCAAGCGAAATACCCGTTGCAAAACAACCCGGGTTGGCGATGAACCTGGTGTTGTCCGGATAGGGCGTAGCTATCTCGGCCATGCCATAGACAAAACTGTCGAGCAGGTCGGGTGCCGGGTGATCAAATCCGTACCAGGTATTGTATAGCTCCTTTTTTCGCAAACGAAAATCAGCACTCAGGTCAACAATTTTGCCGGCATAGCCACGCGCCAGCAATTCCTTTGTGATTGCAGCACATTGGCCATGTTCAGCGGCAATAAAAAGCGCATCAGTTTTCTTTGCGTCGAGCGCCTCGTTTGTTGTGAAGTGCAGGTCTGTCAGTCCACGCAGTTTCGGATGCGCAGCCCATACAGGTTGGCCGGCAAAAGACCGGCTTGTTACAGTCACCAGTTCGAAAAGTGGATGGTGCAAAAGCAAGCGAATCAATTCGCCGCCAGCGTAGCCGGCGCCATGCAGAATGGCAACCCTGTTTCCGGAAGGCATGATAATCTGTGCTTAGGTGAGTAAAGGGTTTTATTGGGGTAGGCCCTGCGTCGTTCGGACTTTATTCGCAAGATGCGCGTGTACCCCGTAAATCTGGGTAAAGCCCTGGGCATCGCGGGCATCCCACAAGGTGTTGGTCTCCCCGTAACTGGCCACGCGCGTATCAAACAGCGAGTAGGCGCTTTCGCAGCCCATGACGCGCAGGTGGCCTTTGTAAAGCTGAATATCGACCGTGCCTGTTACCACATTTTGAGACGAATCCAGGAACGCCTCTATGTCGCGCATGACGGGGTCGAAGTGTTGCCCTTCGTGGAGCAGCATCCCGTAGAAATCGCCCAGTTGGTCTTTCTGGTAGCGTTGCCACTTGGTGAGGATAATTTTTTCTAACTCCTCGTGGGCTTTGATCAGAATACTGGCAGCCGGCGCTTCAAATCCAACCCGGCCCTTGATGCCGAGGATGGTGTCTCCCACATGGATGTCGCGGCCAATGCCATGGTCGCCACCTAGCTCGTTTAGGCGTTCTATGAGCTTAACCGGGTCGAGCATGTTGCCGTCGAGTGCGGTGGGGATGCCCTGTTCAAAGGTGAGGCGAAGGGTCAGTGGGTTGTCTGGGCACCGGGCAGGAGGGAGCGTGTCCGGATAGGCCTCTTCAGGCAGCGGCAGGGCAGAGCCCAGGGTTTCTTTGCCGCCGATGGGTGTGCCCCACAAGCCGCGGTTGATAGAATAGGTTGTTGTGCTCGTGTCGACATTAAACCCATGTGCTAGCAGATAATCCGTGGTTTGTTGGCGGCTGTAGCCGAGGGTTCTGATTGGCGTAATGATTTCCATTTCACTGGCCAGAATCCGCAAGGCTACATCAAAACGAACCTGGTCGTTGCCGGCGCCCGTTGAGCCATGGGCAATGGCACGTGCACCGAGTTCGCGCGCAGCATCAACAATTTTCTGTGCCTGTGTGACGCGTTCGGGGCCAACGCACAGGGGATACACGTTGCCGCGTAACACATTGCCTTTTACCAGGTAGCTCAGGTGATTCCAAAACAGCTCATCCCGCCCATCGATGGTGAAATGTTTTTCTGCGCCCAGCTCTTCAGCGCGTCGAACGAGGTCAGCTTCATCTTCTGCAGTGATGCCGCCTGTATTAACAGTGACGGTGTAAATGGGCTCATCGTAAGTCTCTTTCAGGTAAGGGACACAAAACGAGGTGTCAAGACCGCCGCTAAATGCGAGAACAATGGACATGTTGGTCGGGGCTAAGGTTGTTGGTGGATAAATTTAGGAGAGAAAAATTAAGGCATAAAAAAAACGCTGCGTTCGCATGAACCAGCGTGCTCTTCAATACAGGGTATGTAATCGATTAACCCGGAATATCAGTTGGCCAGTACCTACGAATACCTGTGCGCGACAAAGCGTCGTCGCAGGCTATCGCGGTCTGATCGGTTGATATTGAGGCGTTCGATGTACATGGCTGAAAAATACTACGGAGTTCAGTGACAAGCAAATCGTCGCGGGGTAATTACCTCAATAGCAGAGCCGTTTTGCGCAAGCTTGTTTAAAACTTAAAGTTTTGGAAGCGCTTGCAGTAGTTTCTTTTACTTTTGTGTCTGATGATTTCGGTTAACGAGCCAATCACGCAGCTCTGGTAGTGTTGAAAGACTTAATCGAATCAGAGGATCTCAAATCAGTGACCGATAACATGTACTCGTTAGAAGGGAAAGTAGCTGCGCTGAGGCAAATTGATGCGGGTTATGGCAGGGGGAAAGTGGTTGTCAGCATATGAAAGAAGTGCAAGCGGCTTGATTGGTCAGCCTGCTAGCAGGAAACAACAGTAAACAGTCTAATAAGCTAGCCATTAGCCTCGGGCGCTAAACATATACCCCATGAGTTTAGCATCCTATCTAGTGGACCTCTTTCGTATTGTCTGCAGCATTAGGCCATGATGAAGGCGACACTCCGAATCCTTGTTTGAAGTGGCGAGCGAAATAGTCTGGATTGTTGTATCCCACTTTGTAGGCAATTTCAGACACGCTGCCGGCTTTGGCCTCAAGCAACTGCGCGGACCTTTTCAATCGCATCATGCGCAGATAACCATGAGGAGAAAACCCAATAACACCCTTTAACTTTCGCTGTAACTGTCGCTTACTCATTCCAACTTCGTCCGCCAGACGATCAATGGTAAGGGTGCTATCCCCCATCAGCGACTCAATCGCCTCACGTACTTCATCAAGCCAGATTGCATCTGCAGCGCGGGCTTCAATTTTTGATGGGCCAATGTGTATATGATCAGTGAAGTGACGTCGCAACATCTGCCTAACCTGGATCAGGTTTTCAGCGCGCGTGAGGAGTTCACTGGCATTGAACGGTTTGGTTAAATAATCGTCAGCACCCTGATTTAGTCCCTCCAGGCGACTTTGATCGGAGGCTCGTGCCGTAAGCAACACCACAGGAATGTGGTTAATTACGCTATCCTCTCGCAACAAACGGCAAAACGTAAATCCATCCATTACTGGCATCATCACATCACACAAAATGAGATCTGGATGATGTTCACGAGCTAAGGAGAGTCCTTCTTTTCCATCTGTTGCCTCAAACACGTGATATACATGTTTTAAATGCCCCCGGATGTATGCGCGCATATCAGGATTATCCTCTATGACCAATACAGAAGAGAGTCTGGCATCTGTTTGTGTTTCCGCAATTGGCCGCTCTTCATTCGCTATAGCAGGAAGTCCTATGTTTTCGTTATGTAGCGTCGTTACAAAGGGCACATCATTTTCAACATCAGCAGCCTCTATGCCGCGGGGCAGTACAATGGTTAAGGTTGTACCAAATCCTTGCTTACTGTGCGCTTCAATGGTCCCATCGTGCAGTTCAACAAGCTCCTTTGTCAGTGCCAATCCAATGCCTGTGCCCTCATCGTGCCCATCTATTGCGCTCTTGGCCCGGTAGAACCGATCAAAGATGTGGGGAAGCGCTTCAGGAGGAATACCTCTGCCCGTATCTTCAACTTTGAGTGAAACGCTTTCTTTCGTCGCACGGAGCGCAAGGCGAATTTTTCCACGTGGAGGTGTAAATTTGAACGCGTTCGAGAGCAGATTAGAGATCATTTTTTCTATCTGATCAGGATCCACAAGTGCTATGACGCGATGATCGGGTGCATCAAAGAGCAGCGTTATATCCTCAGCCCTTGCACGATCTGAGAAGGATACAACAAGGTCATTGAGCTGTGCAGAAAGGTCGGTAGGCTTGCGGTCCAACTGCGTTTCATCATGATCTAGCCGGCTAAGATCCAGTAACTGATTGATCAGCGTTAAGAGCCGGGAGGCATTACGATGCATGCCAGGCACGCTCTCTGTAAGCTCCGTCTGCGAGACCCTGCCTTCCTGTAGATCTTCTAGTGGACCGATAATCAGACTCAGCGGTGTCCGAAACTCGTGACTCAGATTGGCAAAAAAACGGGTCTTATGCTGATCCATTTCCTGAAGCTGACGGGTTTGCTCTTCAAGTTGAGCGCGGCTTTTCTCCAGGTCTGCGGTGCGTTCAGCAATACCAGATTCAAGTCGATGCGCATACGACTTAAGTTCATCTTCTGCGTTTCGTAAGGTCGTAATTGTATCATTGAAATAGGCTGCCACGCGTCCCATTTCATCCTGCGACATGACAGGCACAATGACATCACGTTCTCCACGACTTACACGTTGCATGCCAGCAAGCATTAAGTTCAATTGATTGAGCAAGCCCTGGCGAAAAAACAATGGAAAAAGCAAAATGATGATGAGCGAACTAATCACAAGCAACGCAAACAATCTGCTTGATTTTACGTGAACATACGCGAAGAATGACCTTCCCATGTCTTCGTATGCTCCGGTTACCGCGGCAACTGACAGGTTGGTTACTTTGTCAAAATGAACCTCCTGTGGTGAACCAAATCCTGGATGAATTCCGCGGATAGTGCCAGCTATATTATCCACAGCTCCGTAATCCGCCTTTGGATCTATGAGATTATCCACCTCGCCGTAGATAAAATCGATTTTACCATCGTCATGTAGCATTGTTTGAATCCAGGTTGCAGCATCCGTGTCTTCACGCCTCAGGTAGTACCGCCATGTGAATACATGCGCAGTAGCTATCCGCGTGACTTGCACGCTGGACAGGTTCATCCCCCTCGAACGGTTTGATAATCCCGTCAAACCGTAAAAAGGAGAAATTGTCGGAGAGCCCCCAAAGAAGTCATTATAGGGGGCATAATCTGATACAGGTGGACTTGCACTGCCAAATACCAGCGCTCCTTTTGGGGAAACAGTCACACTGCCCCAGGACTTGCCATAAAAAGTGAATGCAGGTTCCAGATTTACAGGTAAGGGTGAAGCTATTTCATTCACATCATTGCTCACCAGCAACATGGGTATCGATGCGCGCACGATGTCGTAGCCACCATCTGCACGGGGCTGAAAACTTATAGCGCTATTAGCATCTGGCAATGTTTGGCTTTCTGTAATCAATTCAAACGGCCGAAAAAGGAAGCCTCCCGTTAGTCCGATAATTGTTAAAACAGTCGCCAGCGCAAGCACTACTAGTTTAGCGGCGAAAGAGACAGGCTCGGGTGTATGTGTTGTATAGACAATGACCAACCCTGCATAGAACACAAAAAGTGCTGGTATAATAAACAATGGCCAAATATCAGGTTGGCCAATTTCCATGGAGAGAATGATGGCAATAAGCGAACTTGCGCAAAGCAAGGAAAGCCATAAAAAAGAAGAAAAAGCGCGTAGATGTTGCTTGTTTAACGTTGAGCGGCTGTCTGCCTTCTTGAGCATGAGACGACGCTTCCGAAAAAAGACAATTGCTGCGTGAAAACAGCCCAAAAGCCAGATATTTGCCAGCTCGGCCAGACGATCCCGCACTTCGAGGCGATCGACGAGCACGGCAACGCATTCGATTCGGCGTCCCTGGCCGGCGGGTACGTGCTGATGAAGTTCTTCCGCGCGCACTGGTGACCGTACTGTGTCGCCGAGTTGCGGCGATGGGAAGAGCTTCGGCCCGAGTTCGACCAACGGGGCGTGCAGATCGTGACCGTCAGCACGGACCTGCCCGAGGAGATCCGGGAGCGGCGCAACGTTCACGGCCTGCAGGCGCACATGCTCTCGGATCGCGACCTGGCGG